>JAQCLA010000049.1 GCA_027592105.1 Pseudomonadota bacterium
TCGCACACCAAGGTTTGACAGATAGACAGCGTCATCTCCAAAGCCTTCTAGCGGTGTCGTGGTCAAGGCTGCGAAGCTGCGCTTTAGGGCCGCCACCGTTGGGTCCGAGACAAGCGGCCCGCTGCTTGCGCCGTTGATCCCGCGCTTGGATGCCTCGCGCAACATTGCCGCGGTGGTATTGAGCGCATCGACAAAGGCGCGCATCTCGGCCTCGGCAAGATCGGGATCTTCGATCGCCACGACTGTCACCGGGCTTGCGGTTATTGCCGTCAGCGACAGGGTCAGCCCCGGCAAAAGATCATCGATGGTGTTCGAACTGCGCGTGACCGCGATGCCATCGACACTGAGCGCCGCATCGCTTGCCGCGACGATCTGGTTGGAGCCATCTGTCGTGTCGAAATCATCAAGTGGATCGCTCGCCGTGATCCGTATCGCACTAGCGGCCCCGGTATCGGTCAATACTGCCAGTGAAAACTTTCCATCACCCTTGGCGATGACCTGCGCCGTAACACCGGTCATTGCCGATAGTTTGGCGGCAAGATCATCAAGCCCGTCGGTCGCCGAAAGCGTGATCGTGACGGCATCGCGGCTTGATGCGGTGAAGGCCGGAACACTCGACCAGCTTCCAAAATCAATCACAAGGCTGCCAGCACCAAGGGTTTGATCGGCGGTTGAAAAATTTGTGAATTCAAGCACCTGCCCCTGTGCAAGTGCTGTGACCTCGACCGATGCGGTGCGGTTTTCGAGCGCGTCGATGTCCGAAATCTCGACCCCCACTGCCGCGGAGGAAGAGGCGACGTCGAAGGCAAGACCGGCAGACTCCACCGAGAGCGCGCTGCGCAATGTTTCCATGCCCGCCTGCAATTTGCCCATCTCGGAAATCGACAGCGCGATCTCTTCTTTCTGGGACGAAAGCTGGGCGCGCTTCGGCTCAATCTCGGCGGCTGTCAGGCTTTGCACCAGCTGGGTGATGTTCAGCCCCGAGCCCTGGCTATTCAGCGTGCTGAGATAATCTACCGCCATCCGCTGTTTTCCTTTTGCAGGCTTACATTCCTAAACGACACAGGGCGGTGCATTTTTACCGGCAAGCGCATGTCAATATTCGATCGAAATCTCGATCCGACGATTGCGTTCACGGCCCTCGGCAGTGTCATTGGTGTCCACGGGCTGTGTCTCGCCGAAGCTGACGGCCTGCATCCGGCCCGGTTGCACCAACCCTGTGGCTTCGATCGATTGCACAACGCTGGCAGAGCGCGCGGCGGCAAGATCCCAGTTGTCGCGGAACACACCGCTGATTGGCACATCATCTGTGTGGCCCGCCACGACTATGGTGCTGTCATCGTCCATCGCGGCAAAGGCGATGCGGCTCATGATATCGCGCGCGGCTGCCGTCAGATCGGCCGAGCCGGAGGGGAAAGCCCCGCCCGCACCAACCGTGACCACCACTTTACCTTCAATCTGTTCGACCTCGACCAAGCCCTCGCCGAGCTCTTGACGGAGGGCAACGGTGAGCATGTCTTTCGCGATGGATGCGCGGTCTGCACTCTCTTGTGCCTCGGCTTGCTCTTGCTCAAGGCGCTCTAGCTCTGCTTGCCCAAGGCTGGTTTCAGGCTGACGGGCCGCTGCTGCCAGTTCAGCGAGCTGTTGTTCAAGCCCGCCGAACAAAACCTCGCTATCGGCTTTGCCGCTGGCTTGGCGTGCCTCGGCCAAGGCTTGAAGGGTTTCTTCAATCAAGCTGGGCAGGTCTTTTGGGGTTGTGTCGTCCGAGGGGAAGTTGATGACAACATTCTCGCCCGCCATCTCGATCGACACTTCGCCGGACTGGATCGCCTGATCAAGCGCGCGGGCCAGCTCTGTCGCGTCAAGCGTGTCGGATTGCGCACCGGATTGCTCTTCGGGAACGCTTTCTTGTTCGCCGCCCGACCCTTCGGTGGTGCCGTCCTGCCCGTCGTCGCCACCTTCGGGCGCAACGTCTTCGTTGGTTTCGACCTCAAGCTCGGGCCGCTCCAGTTCAGTGGTCTGTTGGGTCATTTCATTGGTCACGGATGGGCTCGGCGATGGGCTGAATTCCATCGAAATGACCGTCGTGCCCTTAGGCTGTTCAACGACAGGAATAACGCGCTGAACGCCGAAGGCGTTTTGTAGCGAGCCCGAAATCTGCTTGAACTTCGGCGTGTTGAACTCAGCAAAGGAAAGGATGAGCACGAAGAACGCCATCAACAGCGTTGCCATATCGGCAAAAGTCGCCATCCATGCAGGTGCACCCGGGGGCGGGCATTTCGGGCATTCCTCTTCTTCCGGTTCTTCAACCGCGGCGATTGCTTCAGCCATGCTTCAAATCCCTATGCGCCGCCAACCCCGATCTCAGGCTGCGTCCAGCTTTGCCTGCATCTTTGGCGGTAGGTTCGCCGCCATCTGATCTTGGATATTGCGCGGGCTTTCACTGCGGGCGATCCCACGAAGCCCCGTGATCACCATCTCGCGGTAGCGGACCTCATAGGCGGTGAAATTCTCAAGCTTGGTCAGCATCGGCATGAACAGCACGTTGGCGATGAACGCGCCATATAGCGTCGTCAACAAGGCCACCGCCATCGCGGGACCGATCGCTTTCGGGTCGGCCATGTTGCCCAACATGAGCACCAGACCGATCAAAGTGCCGATCATTCCCATCGCCGGCCCGATATCGATCCACGCCTTGACGCAGCCTTGATTGGCCTCGTGGCGGGCCTTCATCGCCTTGATCTCTTGGTTCAACTGGCTGACGAGCTTGTTCTCATCAGCGCCATCCACCAGCATCTGCAAACCCTTTTCAAAGAATTTGTCGGGAACCTGCTGCCCTTCGAGCGCCATCATGCCATCTTTGCGTGCGACAGCGGCAAGCTCGACCATGCGCGTGATGAGTTGGTCCATCTTCTTGATCGGCGGCAAGAAGGCCTTCGCCATCGCACCAAAGCTGCCGAGGTAGGTGCCGAGCGGAGCCGTGTACATCGCCGCAAAGAATGTTCCGCCAAAAACGATCAGAATGGACGGAATATCAATAAACGGCCCAATACCCCCACCGGAAATCATGGCGCCGACGATCATGCCAATTGCCCCAATGAGGCCAATCAATGAACCGAGTTCCATTCAGCATACCCTTTTGCAACGACGTGGGACTACAACGCTCTTTTCAAGAACCGTACCATCTGGCGCAATAATCCCGCGTATTTTAAGTTTTTTTTAGAAATTTCGCCTCCACCTGCGATCAGTTAGGTCGAAAGGCCTGATTGACCCACCTAGGCGGTTCTGGAACAATTATACACGCTACTGAAGGGCGATTCTATGTTTAAAGGTATCAACAGCCGGTTTTGGACCGCAGCGATCATTACACTGATGGCAGCCCCGCCCACCTCGGCACAGTATTATGAGCGCGAGCATCTTGTAAAGGATCTCTCCCTTCGCATTGAATGGATGCGGTGTAGTGTTGGCCAGCGTTGGGATGAGGAACAGAAAACCTGCTGGGGTGATGCCGTTCGGCTCAACCACGAAGAAATTGCGGAAGTCATTGAGCAGGCAAATGCGCAACTCGGGGATGGCTGGCGCCTTCCTGATCTTGCGGAACTCGAAAGCCTTGTTTGCGCGGAATGTGAACCGCCAAGGATTGACTCGGAGCTATTTCCGAACACCATGTCGGAGCCGTACTGGACCGGCGAAAAGAATTTTTGGTCGCCAAAGAATTTCTGGACTGTGAGTTTCATGACCGGGGATCGCTATGGTCGGTTCTTTCCGAGCCAACGCATGATGGTGCGCCTTGTGCGCGATAGCTCTTCGGCAGGATGATCATGAGACCCGCGATGTTGGACTGTTACAAAGAGGCGCGGAGAATACCCATTGTTGGGGTGACGCAATCAAACGGCGGCCTGAAGCCGCGTAAAGCAAGGTAATTCGATATGGCGGGAAGCACATCGACCGCATTGGTGCCCGTTTCGCGCAGCGAAGTTGCCATCGTGCGCAAGGACACGTCGATTTCCGATCCGCTGCGGCTGGTGCGGGACGATGTCCACCTGCATGATCGGGAAGAGGTGCGAAAGTACCTGCCCGACATCCTGGGTCGCGCGCTTGCCCGGATGTGGATTGACCAATCCTTCGGTCATTCTTTCGCGACAGACCCGAAGAAGACCCTTGAACAAGCAGGGGTGTTTTTGCCCGATAATATGGCGATCGAACTCGACAAAGGGTCGAAGGACAGACCCAAGATCATCGTATTCGAAAGCCAGCCCAATTCGAAGTTCCGGATACGGGTGCTCTATCTGCAACTCGTGATGATGGCCGGGAAATGATGCGGCATGCTGCTGCGATCATGGTATTTTTTCTGACGGCTGGCGCCAGTGCGGCACAGACGCCTGACGAAGACGCGCGCTTTGACGCGGCGACAAATGCGGTGCGCGACCGTGACTTCCGTCTAGCTGTCGCGCTTTTCGAACCTCTCGCTGAGGCCGATGTTCCGGATGCGCAATTCAATCTCGCCGTGTTGTTGCGCGAGGGCCGTGGCCGGCCGCAGAACCATGTCGAAGCCCTGTATTGGAGCGCGCTTGCGCTGCTTTCAGACGGCACATATGCGCAAGACATGGTGACGGAACTCTTGGAAAGGTTGCCACTTGGCGCGCGCCAAGCGGTCATGTCACGATTGCTCGATCGCCTGACGGCACAGGCCGCCGCCGGAGAGCCGGATGCTCCGCGCAAGCTAGCGCGGGTATATGCGGAGTTGATGCCCGAGCCCGATGCGCGTCTGGCATATATTTGGTTTTCGATCTGCTACGCTTTGGGTGACAACCAATGTGGCGAAGGCCGTGAGGAAATGGCAGAGGGCATTGATCCAGAAGATCTGATCGATGTGCAAATCGAAGCAGGTGAGCGCTTTGCCAGCCTTCCGTATGCAACAATGCAAGATGCTGGCAACGGGTCAGGCACCACGCAAATTCCGTAAATATTTTATACTTGGACAATCTGCGTGTCGCATATCGAATGCACCGCTTGCGTGTTCGGCGAAAGTGTAGATGCAAGCGGCGCGTACCAAACTGCGAAACATTCTCGAACAATTGAAGCGGCTTTGGTGCGGTGCCATCAGCGATGACCCCACCCCAAATCACACATAAGCCATGATCTGTCTGAAAACGGCAAAAGAGCCGCCCGAAGGCAGCAAGAAGAAAGACCAAAATTGGGCCAGATCAGCCCCAACTTGCTTTACGCAAGGTGCCTTTAGCCTTGGATCATTTCCTTCAAATGAAGCGAAAAGCCTGAAAGCATGCTTCCGCGCATTTGTAAGATCTGTTCCATTTCGGCAATTTGCCCCTGCACTTGAACCATTTTCACCTTTTCATCCGGACCCATGTCCATCTCTGCAAGGCGTGGAAACCCCTCTTCAACAAGCTTTACGAGCGCGTTGACGGACGGGACCAATTCAGCCGGATCACCCATATGCTCTGTGATCGCCTTCAAGCGTGTTTCGAACGCCGCAAGGGTCTCAAGGGCCGTGGGTTGGCCATGGTTCAAGTCGTTACTCATGAAAAGTTCATTCCCGCGACGCGATAAAACTTTCCATGAGCTTCTCGGCAACCTTGTCGAGATCGACAGGGTAAGCACCGCGCGCAATTGCTTCTTTGATCTTGCCCACCGCTTCAAGATCGATGGGTGGAGATTTCGCAAGTTCCGCAACCATGGACTTGGCGCCGACGACATTCACATCAGCCTCCGCGCTCACGGGGGTCGATGTCGCCACTTGTGGTGGCTTTGCTTGTGATGCCGAAGTGCCGCTCTGCGACCCCCCGACTGGGACTTTCGGTCTTGCCGAATTGTTGATGAAATCAATCATGACAGCCTCCTGACATGTCTACTAACGACGCAGGTTCAGTTCATGTTAGGGGAAACCACAATTTTTTTTCCATCGCTCACGATCCCATTCAACGTTTTGCGCGAGCGGGGGTTTCGTACCTCGATGAAATCGCCGATTTGCCCGTCTTCAAGGGCGACCCCGGCCATAGATATAACCATCTCACCCGATACTGACTCGATCACAACCGGATCGCCCTCGCGTACGGCCCAATCCATCTCGAGATGGCGCTCGCGCACAGGAACACCTGCACTCAGCGTTTGAACCATCCTGCGCCCCACCAAGGGTGCAATCTCAGAAAACGTCCCCGCCGAAGGTGCGCGTTCCATCTCCACGATCTCGAGTTTATCTGCCGTGATCACTTCGTCACGCCGGACTGAATGGCGAAATACCACCACTGTCGTCGTCTCACCACCGGTTTCGCGCGCACCAAAGCTGAAACCCTCAGGCACTTGCGCCGAGGTGCGGACGACGATTGACCATGGAATTTGGCCCGTACAGGCCACATCGACGGCGTCCCAACGGCCTTCACGCCGCGGCGCAATAGAAAGCTCCACCTCGCATGGGTAGTAGCGGCGTTGATCCGCCAAGATGGGAATGCCCTCTTGGCCATTCTCAACAAGAGCCGCCAAGACAACTGTCGCGATCTCTTCGCCTGTCAGCGGTGCGGGCTGATCTGCTTGCGCAGGCCCGTTGAGCAGAAGGATCAGACAGACTGCAAACATCCCCCGGGTCATTGCGCTTGCTCCATAAAGCGGACCTGCATGCCAGCCAGTGATTGTGCCGAGCGGTTCCGATCGATGGGGCGCAGCACTGCGGAATGATCAGCAAGCCTATCGATTTCAAAAAGGATATAGGGTGTCGCTTCGCCCTCTGAGAATGCGAGATGATGGCGGGTCAGTCCGTCTTTTGATCCAAAAGGCAGCGTGAGGCGGTCGCCCGAAAGCGCCAAGGTACCTTCAAGCGGACGACAGGCGTAGGTATCGATCATGCTTTCGATATGCGCGTCGATCCCGACCAGCAGCTTTTCGGTGATGGTCGTGCGATCACGCGCGGCCAAAACATTCAGTGCCCGAAGCGGCAAGTTCGCACTCAGCCGGACGGCTTGCTCAAAGAGGCTATGTGCGCGGATTGCATTCGTGTCGGTGTCGATAAGCCGTGACTCAAGAACGAGCAGAAGCGAATTCCGCCCCTGCATCCGCAATGCAATATCGGCACGGTAGGTCAGGGTGCCAGCGGGCGCCCGCTGGCTGACGGTCCTGCCGCTGGTGAGCGCGGCATAATCCATATCAAGCCCAACTTGCGCGCTGCGCCCGGGCATGGCCCCGGTATTATTGGATTGCGTCAGGCTGACGCTTGGCCGCGCCCCGATTGCCGCGTCGATGCGATCGCGTAGCTCTGGACCCAAAGTCTCGACCCAAGCTGGGGTCATTGGATCGATCTTGAGCCGCAAGGGATAGGTCATGATGTCGAGCTCGGATCTACGGGCGCAACTATCGACAATGGCCACTGGCGGATCACCTACGACAGCGCGCAGCTGAACGCGGTAAAAGCCGCCTGACTCCCCCTCCGACAGGATGCTGTAGTCAAGGATGCGCAATGCAGGCCGCAGAATAAGGCGATCGGACACCAAGATACCATTCGAAGTGGCGGAGTAGCCGTTAATATCGGCACCGCCCATAATCGCGGCCTCAATCAAAGCAGCCTCAAGCGCGCGCAAGCGCGTTGTGGCGCGCCCCAACCCACTTTCGGCAGCCTGCCCTGTCACCTCGACAGTCAAATTCTCGGCAGAAGCAGGCGTTCCGCCTGCACCGAGGCAGATCGACAACGCCAAAAATCCGATGAGAGCCCCGATGCGCATCGCCTCGCCCCTCAAGCTCCGCGCCGTGCGATCTTGAGCATCTGGTCGATCATATCGCGATCAACCTCGAGCAAGACCTCATAGGTGTCCGAACCCTTGGGTTGGATATGCGCCGTGCGCGCACCACGCAGCATGCCCGTGACGCTGCTGCGCAGCGTGTCGCTTTGCAGAACCGCCTCACCGATTGTTGTGACCGCGTCGATGCGAACACCGTGGATTTGCTCGGTCAGGTTGCGCATGGCATCCATCCGCGCCACGCGAATAGCGTTCAGGCGACGGTGATTGAGGTTATTGCCCGGCTGCGCCGAAACCACCGCATAGCCCATGCCGCGAATTGACGGCACTTCGATGCGTACCTGATCGAGATTGTCGAGCACCTGTTCAACGGTCGCAAGCTCACGGGTTGTGACAGCGGCGTTGGACGGAGGCGTCGGCGCGGTCGACATCGCACCGGGTCCGGGGCCTTGTTGGCCAGAGACCGATTGGCCTGTGACCCGTTGGATCGTGTCGCATGACGCAAGCGTCAGAACCGATACGACAATGACCATGTGGGCCATCAACGGCCGAGAAAACAAAGTCACGAATAGGGCCTCCTGTCGCGAATATGAGGATCATGGACCGAGCATTGCACTCAGCCGCAGATTGCCCTGAGGGGTTTGCACAGATCATGCCATCCCACGCAGAGCCCCAAGGAAATCCTGTTGGCACGACTTTTGCTTTGTATGAGCAGCACGCAGGTAAACGCGAAAGGCTTGCCCCGCATGAAAACCGCACCGATCCAGGAGAACGCAGTTAAAACCGCGATTTTCCGCCTTGGACAACCGGATCAAAGTCAGCCTTTTGACGCGGAGACCGTGTCATGGATCTGACATCGCCTGCCCGTTTGTTGACGGGTGCACGCGATGCGCTGGGCGGTTCGGTATTGCCGATCGGTATTCTTGTTCTGGTCGCAATGATGGTCCTGCCATTGCCGGTCTTCCTGCTCGACAGTTTCTTTGTGCTGAACATTCTTTTGTCGCTTCTGATCTTGATGGTCACGATGCACACCTATCGGCCGCTCGATTTCTCGTCATTTCCAAACCTGTTGCTGATCGCCACGGTTTTGAGGCTTTCCTTGAACGTGGCCTCGACCCGGATCGTTCTCAGCGAGGGCCATACCGGCCCCGACGCTGCCGGCCAGATCATCAAGGCTTTCGGAGAATTCGTGGTTGCGGGCAATTACGCGGTCGGTATCTTCGTCTTTATCATCCTGACCATCATCAACCTCGTCGTGATCACCAAAGGTGCCGGCCGCGTGTCCGAGGTTGCCGCCCGCTTTACCCTTGACGCCATGCCGGGCAAGCAGATGGCGATCGACGCCGATCTGAACGCCGGGGTCTTGAGCGCAGAGGAGGCCACGATCCGGCGGCGCGAAGTCGCGGAAGAAGCTGATTTCTACGGCTCGATGGACGGCGCCTCGAAATTCGTCAAAGGCGATGCGATCGCCGGTATCTTGATTTTGACAATCAATATCGTCGGTGGCCTGATCATCGGGATCATGCAGCACAATATGGCCATCGCCGATGCTGCGCAGGCCTATATCCTCTTGTCGATCGGGGATGGTCTTGTGGCACAGATCCCCTCTTTGCTGCTGTCGATTGCAACAGCCATTATCGTGACCCGGGTGTCATCTAAGAGCAATATGGCCCAGCACATCTCGCGGCAGGTCCATCTGTCGCGTGCTTGGATTCCCACCGCAGCCGTGCTTGGCGTTTTGGGTCTGGTGCCCGGCATGCCGAACGAGCTGTTTTTGCTGTTCGCCGCTGGCGCTTCGGCGGCGGCGTTTTTCGCTTTGCGCTCCGAAACCGATGATGCGGAGGAAGCCGAAAGCGAAGAAGACGCCGCAGCGCCGCTTTCAGGGGACATCGTGACGCTTGAGGATGTCACAGATTATTCGCCGGTGTCTTTGCAACTGGGCTATGGCCTGATCTCACTGGTCGATGAGGACAAGGCCGGACCGCTTGTCTCGCGCATCACCTCGATCCGGCGCGAAGTGTCAAAATCGTTGGGTTTTGTCGTGCCAAGCGTGCGTATCCGCGACGATCTTGCGCTGCCACCAAACCAATACCGTATCCGCATCGGGCATACGATCGTCGGCGAAGATACTGTCTATCCCGACCGCAAGCTTGCCTTGCCCGGCGAAGGCTCAACCATCGACCTTGACGGGATCAAGGTGCGCGATCCCTCTTTCGGTGTTGAAGCGATCTGGATCCGGCCCGCGCAGCAAACACAGGCAGAGGCCAATGATTATGTGGTGATCGAGCCCATCTCGGTCATTGCGACCCATATGAGCCAGTTGCTGACGAAACACGCCGCAGACCTGATCGGCCAAGATGACGTTCAGGCCATGCTCGACAATCTCGCCAAGCGCAATCCGCAGCTTGTGCAATCCATCGTGCCGAAACTGGTGCCCTTGCATGTGCTGACCGAAGTTTTGCGGCTTTTGCTTGTCGAACGCATCCCCATCGCCGATCTGCGCAAGATCCTCGAAGGGCTCTCCGGGCTCGTTCCCAATGTCAAAAGCCCCATCGCGATGTCCGAGGCCTTGCGCCCGAGCTTGGTGCCGCTTTTGATCCAACAACTGGCCTCGCTTGGTCAGACGATGCCGGTGATTACGTTGTCACCGGATTTCGAACAGCTCATGCTGCGCACCTTGCGTCAAAGCGGTGACGAGGGGCTGGTCCTGGATGGCGGCCTGGCCAAGACGCTGTTGCAATCGCTCAACGAGATCAGTGAGCGCCTCGTCAACGAAAACCGCCCGAGCATCATGGTCGTCGCCCCACCGATCCGCCGTCACTTGGCCGATTTCGTGCGCGCGCATGTCCCGCAGGTGGTGATCCTCGGATTCACCGAGCTTCCTGAAAATCGTACCGTTGAAGTTGTGGCAACCATTGGTGATTTGAATGGCCTTCCGTCAGGCCAAAACCTTGAAAAAGCAGAGGTGAACTGACATGCCCACCGTAACAGTGTTGGCGCCTGATAGCGCCCTTGCAATGGATGAAGTCATTCGGCAGCTCGGCGATAACGCATACATCGTCGCCACGCATACGCGCGATGGGCAAGTCGAAATTTTGGCGACGAATGAGCCGACACAGATCCAGCCACAGCGCAAACGCACGACCAGTGTTAGTTTTGCTGATGCAATCTCTGAGAGATTGTCGCAGGGCACGGGAACGCCGCAGGTATTCCAAAGTTCTGGATCACACTTGACCAATGCCGACCATCGCAACGTCATTTCTGGACAGGACGCCCAAGAAAACAATGTGAAGCCAATCTTCGCATCCCAGCGCGGCACTTCAGACATCAAGAGGGTCGACGCGCTAGCAGCAGTGGCGACCAATCATGAACTGAACGCTCCCTCGATAATCGAGAACACGACCTTGAACAAGGTGGTGCCGCTACTCCTCGTTCCTGATCAGTTGATTACAACTCAGGATGTGGCAGACGCCAACACAATTGATCCGCATCAGCAGATTGAGCAAGTTAGATTAGAGACATCCCCTCATCAGCATTTGACCCAATCTCCCACAATGGCGGATGATCAGCCAGGCGATGGGTTACGCCCACTCCTGCACGAGCTTGCGGCCCAATTGTCACGACTTGAATCGACAATGACCCCGGCCACCCAGAATACCGAAAAACAGCGCGACCCGTTTCAAGAGTTTGGTTTTTCGCATGAGGTTCTTGAACGCTTTGCACCGAACCGCGCTGAAGCTGACCGTATTTCCCGATTTGTGAGTGCAATGACAAAATCTCTTGTCGCACCGACACCCTATACTAGTGTGTGCTCAACGGTTGTGATAATTGTCGGAGCCTCGGGTGTAGGAAAAACTACCCTAGCAGGAAAGTTAGCCACCGTTGCGGATGAATCGCGACTACCACATGAAGTAGTGCTGATGACGTTAAGCGAAAAGCCAAGTTTTGCAAAAAACCCGCTGTCGTCCTGTGCACAAATGTTATCGGTTTCTCACGCTTTCATGCATGCTGATCAACTTGACGCCATGCATTTCCTGACATCAAACACGACGCACATCATCGACTGCAACCTAGAGCCTGAAATACTTCTACCAAAGATCGCTGAACTTCGCGATCAACTTGGATACACAGCAGTGTCGGTTATTCTCGCTGTTCCCGCCGGAACCAGTGTCGCGAGACTGCGAAATGAATTGGACAAGTACAAAGGCGTTGAACCAGCTATTGCGCTGACAAAGCTCGATGAATGCGAATTATCTGCAGAAGAGGCTTCGCAAATCGCGCAAACTGGCACGAAGATCGCATGGCTGTCAGGTACACGCAACCTAACAAATACAATAGCACCAGCGACCGAAGAGATGATGACCGAGTTCCTGACCGGCCTGCTTGCAGACGGGAATTGACAGGCCCAAAGCGCAGCTCGCGCGAAAGGAACCAAATGGCGCAGTCCATCGCAATCGCAAGCGGCAAAGGCGGGGTCGGCAAAACCAGTATGGCCGTGAACCTTGCACTTGTTTTGCGGCAACTCGGCTCGCGGGTGACGCTGCTTGATGCCGATTTCGGCACGGCCAATGCCCACATCTTGATGGGCCAGAACCTGCGCCCACGGATCGACAAGACCTTGCTGGCCGATGGGTCAGCCAATGACGCGCTTTCAACCAGCGCGCATGGGGTCAATATCTTGTCCGGGGGCTCA
>JAQCLA010000050.1 GCA_027592105.1 Pseudomonadota bacterium
GACGGGCCGGGCCAGTTGGGGCAAAACGCGCCCCATAGGACCTGCAATCCCGAAAAGGGCAGCCCATGATCACCTTTCTCAAGCGCCTCGTCACATGGTGGGACGGCCAGACCATCGGCACCCAGATCTTCACCGCCCGCCATGGCGAGAAGGTCGGCACCGATGCGCAGGGCAATATCTTCTATCGTTCCAAGGACGACAAAAAGCGCTGGGTGATTTTCAACGGCGAGGTCGAGGCAAGCCGCGTCGATGCCGAATGGCACGGCTGGCTGCACCATACTTGGGACACACCCCCGACCGAGGTGCCAGTCGCGCATAAAGCGTGGGAAAAGCCGCATCTGCCGAACCTCACCGGCACGCCCGCCGCCCATGTGCCCGCCGGATCGATCCGGCGTGCCGAGCCCTTGGTGCGCGCCGATTACGAGGCATGGCGCCCCGAGTGAGCGGCATCAATCCGCGCCTGCGGGCTTAACCCCTCTTGGATCGCGGCCCGCTTCGCGCCATAAGCGAGGCATGACGGGGGGCTTGCCATGTCGACGCAGGATAACACCATCACCGAAGTACTAGTTGGCGCAGCCGTGCTGGCTGTCGCGACTGGCTTTTTCTTCTACGCCTCTGGCACGACGGGTGCAGGGGCGGGCGGTGAGACCTATGAGTTGGCGGCCTCTTTCCGCTCGGCCGAAGGGATCGCGGTGGGCACGGAGGTGCGCTTGGCTGGCGTGCGCGTCGGCACCGTGACCGAGATGACGCTCGACCCGGCCAGCTTTCGCGCCGAGACAACCTTCAGCCTGCGCGACGATATCATGCTGCCCGATGACAGCGCGATCGCCATCGCCTCCGAAGGGCTTTTGGGCGGCAATTTCGTCGAGATCATTCCTGGCGGCTCGCCTTTCAACTACGCGCCGGGCGATACCATCACCGATACCCAAGGCGCCGTCAGCCTGATCACTTTGCTGATGCGCTTCGTCTCCGGGGACGGGACGCAGTGATCCGCCGCGCAGTCTTGATCGGGGCATTTGGCCTCGCGCTTGGGCTGTCGCCGGGGCGCGCGCAACAATTCGACAACTTCGGCGATGGCCCGCTCGAAGGCTTTGCGCCCTTGCCCGAAGGAACGACAGATCAAGCGCTGCCCTCTTTGGGCGGCGATGGCACGCTGGGGCGCGGTGGGCCGGAGATCAGCTTGCAGATCACCGATGGCCAATCCGACGTCTCGCTCGAGGTGTTTCCGGGTGCGGGTGGCGCGATTACCTCGATCAGCCAACCCGAGACGGCACAGGCGGTCCGGGTGACCCTGCGCGCGCTCGACCGGATGCTGGGCCAACCCACCGATATCGAGATGGGTGTGGGCGAAACGGTGATTTACGGGCGCATCGTCATCCATGTGCGCGAATGCCGTTATCCCAGTGACGATCCGGCATCGGATGCCTTCGCCTATGTCGAGATCCTCGACCAGCAGGGAAACGCGCTTTTCGCGGGCTGGATGATCGCCTCGGCCCCGGCGATCAACGCGTTGGAGCATCCGCGCTACGATATCTGGGTGTTGCGCTGCACGGCCAACTAAGCGCGGAACGCGCCGCGCCGCGTTGTCACGCGCCCAGATCCAGATCTAGCCCTTGGGCGCGGTCGATTGCGAAGAAATCCGCGGGGCTTGTCACGGCGATCTGCAATTGCCGGCGGTACTCCGAGCGCGAAATTTCCACCGCGCCAAGGCTTTCAAGATGCTCGGTGGTGAATTGCGTATCGAAAAGCTGAAACCCGCCCGCCCTGAGCCGGGTGACCAGATGCGCAAGCGCGATCTTAGAGCCATCCGTACGATGCGAGAACATCGACTCGCCGAAATAGGCCGCCCCAAGCACCACGCCGAAAATGCCGCCTGCCAATGCGCCATCCATCCAGACCTCGACGGAATGGGCAAAGCCTTGGGTATGCAGTGACAGATAGGTCGCGTTGATATCGGCATTGATCCAAGTCTCTGGCCGGTCAGCGCAGGCCGCGATCACACCGGGGAAATCGCGGTTCACCGTGACCTCGAAACCACCGCGCGCAATGCGCCGTTTGAGTGAGCGCGACAGGTGAAAACCATCAAGTGGAAACACGCCGCGCCGCTGCGGATCGACCCAGAAAATGCCGGCATGATCTGCACCATCGGACATGGGAAAGATCCCTGCCGCGTAAGCCCTGATCATCAGTTCGGGTGACAGCGCCGGGCGAACCGGGCTGAACATATCATGCGCCATAAGGGGCGACATAGTCTGCCCGCCGGGAAAGTCCTGCGGAAATTGAAAAATACGCGCGAATGGCAGCGATGGCCCCATCGCGATGATATCACCGCCAAGGGGCAAGGGGGGATGTCGCCCGGATCAATGGGTTGACCCGGGCGTATCCGATCAGCCGATGTTCTCGGCAAGCCAACCCTCAAGCCAATGGATCGTGTAATCGCCCGATTGCACCTCGGGGGTTTGCAACAGCGCGTGAAACAGCGGCACGGTGGTGTCGATGCCGTCGATGATCAACTCGCCCAAGGCCCGGCTCAGCCGCGCCAATGCCTCGGGGCGGTCGCGACCATGCACGATCAGCTTGCCGATCAAGCTGTCGTAATAGGGCGGGATGCGGTAGCCGTCGTAAATCGCGCTATCCATGCGCACGCCCAAGCCGCCGGGTGCATGATATTGCGTGATTTTCCCGGGGCTTGGCGCGAAATTGGGCAGCTTCTCGGCGTTGATGCGCACCTCGATGGCATGGCCGTTGACCGCCAAATCCTCTTGTTGGAACGACATCGGCAGCCCGGCTGCGACGCGGATCTGTTCGCGCACAAGATCCACACCCATGATCGCCTCGGTGACGGGGTGTTCGACCTGCAGGCGGGTGTTCATCTCGATGAAGAAAAACTCGCCATCCTCAAAGAGAAATTCGATCGTGCCTGCGCCTTCATAGCCAAGATCGGCCACGGCCTTGGCACAGGTCTGGCCGATACGTGCGCGGGTGGCCTCGTCGATCGCGGGGCCGGGGGCCTCCTCGAACACCTTTTGGTGGCGGCGCTGTAGCGAGCAGTCGCGCTCACCCAGATGGACCGCGCGCCCGCGCCCATCGCCGAAAATCTGCACTTCGATATGACGGGGCCGACCAAGGTATTTCTCGATATAGACCTCGTCATTGCCGAAAGCGGCCTTGGCCTCGGCGCGCGCGGTGCGAAAGGCGGTTTCCATCTCGTCTTTGTTGCGCGCCAGCTTCATGCCGCGCCCGCCGCCACCTGCGGTTGCCTTGACGATCACCGGATAGCCCGCCTCCTCGCCCACGGCATAGGCCGCGTCCAGCGTGGCCACGCCGCCGTCAGAACCCGGCACACAAGGCACGCCAAGCTTTTTCATCGTGTCTTTGGCGGTGATCTTGTCGCCCATCAGCCGGATATGGGCCGCCGAAGGGCCGATGAACTTGATCCCGTGATCTTCGACCGCCTGCACGAAACTCGCATTTTCGGACAAGAAGCCATAGCCGGGGTGGATCGCCTCGGCCCCGGTGATCTCGCAAGCCGAGATGATCGCGGCCATCGACAGATAGGATTGACCCGACGGCGGCGGGCCGATGCAGATCGCCTCATCGGCCATGCGCACATGCATCGCGTCACTATCGGCTGTGGAATGGACCGCGACAGTGGCCACCCCCATCTCACGCGCGGCCCGGACGACGCGCAATGCGATTTCGCCCCGGTTGGCGATGAGGATCTTCTTGAACATGGGGTGCCCCGTCTACTCGATGATCATCAGCGGCGCGCCATATTCGACGGGCGCACCATCCTCGACGAGGATGCGCTTCACGACGCCTGCGCGCGGCGCGGGGATCTGGTTCATGGTTTTCATCGCCTCGACGATGAGCAAGGTCTGCCCAGCAGCGACCCGGTCGCCCACGGCCACGAAGGGTTTGGCGTCAGGCTCGGGTGACAGGTAGATGGTGCCCACCATGGGCGAGGTCACGGCACCGGGCGCTTGCGCGGGATCTTCGATTGCGACAGGGGTCGCAGCCGGGCTGGCTGCAGGCGCGCTGGCGGGTTGAGGCGTATGCGCAACCGCGGGTGCGGCGGCCATCACTGTTGTCTGACGCGCGACGCGGACATTGAGCCAGTTATGCTCGCCATATTCGCGCTTCACCTCAACTTCGCTCAGCTCGTTCTTGCGCAAAAGCTCGGCCAAAGCCTCGATGAAGGCCACGTCACTGGCGCGTGTCGCGTCTGTTTTGTCGCTCATGTTCGTCCTCGCAAACTGGGCCGATCCAGTTTTCGGATCGCACCTTCCGCCCCGGGCCCTGTTTGATCGGTCCCCTGCGTAAGGCCTATAGCGCAGGCTTTACGCCGGGAAAACCCGTTGCGTAAGCAAACAGCCTTGCCATTTGGCGGTTTTGTCACCCGGCCTTCGCCTATTTTTTCGGCAAAGCCACGCTTGCGGGTGGGATTTCGGCATTTTGGATGGTGAGAAATAAATTTACCATTTGATAAAAAAAATATCCCATGCCAGCGTGAATTTGTCCGAACGCCATTCGCTCGCAGGGAGATATGCCCGATGACGAACAGCCCTTTCACCCCCGGGATCGTGCCTGCGCGGCTCGATGGGCGGGTCTTGCAAGAAAACTTCGCCGATCTGCATGCGCCACTCGATGCCCATGAGGCGCTGGTGGCCGCTGATCGGTGTTATTTCTGCCATGACGCGCCCTGTATCACGGCATGCCCCACGACCATCGACATCCCGCTGTTCATCCGCCAGATCGCCACGGGCACCCCGGAGGCGGCGGCCAAGACGATCTTCGACCAGAATATTCTAGGCGGCATGTGCGCGCGCGTCTGCCCGACCGAAACGCTTTGCGAACAGGCCTGTGTGCGCGAGGCGGCCGAGGGCAAACCGGTCGATATCGGGCGATTGCAGCGCTACGCCACCGACCGGGTGATGGCGGCGGGTGTGCATCCCTTTAGCCGCGCGCCCCAGACAGGCAAGCGCGTGGCCGTCGTGGGCGCTGGCCCGGCGGGTTTGGCCTGCGCGCATCGTTTGGCAATGAAGGGCCATGAGATCGATCTGTTCGATGCGCGACCCAAGGGGGGCGGCCTGAATGAATATGGCATCGCGACCTATAAGGCGACGGATGGCTTTGCCGGGGCGGAGCTTGATTGGTTGATGCAGATCGGCGGCATCACGCTGCATACGGGCCGTGCGCTTGGGCGCGATCTGTCGCTTGACGGGCTTTGCGCTGATTATGACGCGGTGTTTCTTGGGATGGGGCTTGGCGGCGTCAACGCGCTGCGCACTGCGGGCGAGGATCGCGCCGGTGTTCTGGATGCCGTCGATTTCATCGCCGATCTGCGCCAAGCCGATGATCTGGCCCGCCTGCCCGTGGGGCGCAATGTGGTGGTGATCGGCGGCGGCATGACCGCGATTGATGCGGCCGTGCAATCGAAGCTGCTGGGCGCGGAAAGCGTCACGGTTCTGTATCGGCGTGACCGCGCGGCAATGCCCGCCAGCCGCTATGAGCAGGATCTGGCGGCTTCAAAGGGCGTGCGCTTTGTCTTCAACGCCATGCCCATCGCGATCTTGGGCAATGGCGCGGTGACGGGTGTGACGGTGGAATATACCCGCGCAGAGGGCAAATCACTGATCGGTACGGGCGAAACCTTCGATATCCCCGCCGATCAGATCCTCAAGGCCATCGGTCAAACACTTGCCACGACGCCCGAAGAGCTGAACATCACGGGCGGCAAGATCGCCGTGACCGGGCCCGGACGCACCAGCCGTAAGGGTGTGTGGGCAGGGGGCGATTGTGCATCGGGTGGCGAGGATTTGACCGTGACCGCCGTGGCCGAAGGGCGCGATGCGGCTGAAGATATGCATGACAGACTGATGGGCTAACGCGATTATTCGGACGAATAATCGTCGAGGGCGCAAAAGGGAGACCGAGACCATGGCAGACCTTTCCAGCGATTTCCTGGGCATCAAATCGCCCAATCCGTTTTGGCTCGCCTCCGCGCCGCCGACCGACAAAGCCTATAACGTCGTCCGCGCCTTCGAGGCGGGCTGGGGTGGCGTGGTGTGGAAGACCTTGGGTGAGGCAGGCCCGCCCATCGTCAATGTCAACGGCCCGCGCTACGGCGCGATCTGGGGCGCCGATCGGCGGTTGTTGGGTCTGAACAATATCGAGTTGATCACCGACCGCCCGCTCGAGGTGAACCTGCGCGAGATCAAGCAGGTCAAGCGCGACTGGCCCGACCGCGCGATGATCGTCTCGCTCATGGTGCCGTGCGAGGAACAAGCGTGGAAAGCGATCTTGCCGCTGGTGGAGGAGACTGGCGCGGACGGGATCGAGCTGAACTTCGGCTGCCCGCATGGGATGAGCGAGCGCGGCATGGGTGCGGCCGTGGGCCAAGTGCCGGAATATATCGAGATGGTGGCGCGCTGGTGCAAGCAAAACACCCGCATGCCCGTGATCGTGAAGCTGACCCCCAACATCACCGATATCCGCTATCCGGCGCGCGCGGCGAAGAAGGGCGGGGCGGATGCCGTGAGCCTGATCAACACGATCTCCTCGATCATCGGTGTCGACCTTGATGATTTCAGCCCGCAGCCCTCGATCGACGGCAAGGGCAGTCATGGTGGCTACTGCGGCCCGGCGGTCAAGCCCATCGCGCTTAACATGGTGGCCGAGATCGCGCGCGACGCCGAGACCCGCGGCATGCCCATTTCGGGCATCGGGGGTGTCACCACATGGCGCGACGCGGCCGAATTTCTGGCCCTTGGGGCAGGCAATGTGCAGGTTTGCACGGCGGCCATGACCTATGGGTTCAAGATCGTGCAAGAGATGATCTCGGGGCTGTCGCAATATCTGGATCATCACGATATGGCGCTTTCCGATCTGATCGGGCGCGCGGTGCCCAATGTCACGGATTGGCAGTATCTCAACCTCAACTACGTCACCAAGGCGCGGATCGACCAAGATGCCTGCATCAAATGCGGGCGCTGCTATGCCGCCTGCGAGGATACCAGCCATCAGGCGATTTCGATGTCGCCCGAGCGTGTCTTCGAGGTGATGGATGATGAATGCGTGGCCTGCAATCTTTGCGTCAATGTCTGCCCGGTGGACAATTGCATCACGATGGAGCGCATGCCCGCAGGCGCCGTCGACCTACGCACGGGGGCCGTTGTGACCGATGTGCCAGCCGATTGGACGACCCATCCCAATAACCCGGCCGCACGCACAGCCGCCGAGTAACGCAACCTACCGCGCGCGGATCGCGCGGATCAAAGGCGAGGGGGGCTGTCTGCCCCCCTCACGCTCCCCCCGAGAGTATTTTTGAAGCAAAGATGGTCAGGGGGCCAAAAGCCGGGCGAACAGGGTGTCGAGAAAGCCTTCGGCCTCGGCCAAGGGATCGCGCGCAGGGCCAAGAACGGCACGGATCTGGACGTCGAAATCGGCGTAATGCTGCGTCAGCGCCCAGATCGAAAAGATCAGGTGATGCGGGTCGACATCGGCGATGCGCCCCGCTTTGGACCAGCCCGCGATAATGGCGGATTTTTCATCGACGAGGGCCTTGAGATCGGTGGCAAGGGCCGTTTGCATGCGCGGTGCACCTTGGACGATTTCATTGGCGAAAAGGCGCGATTGGCGCGGGTAGTCACGGCTGAGTTCAAGTTTGCGGCGCACATAGGCGCGCAGTTCCGCGATCGGGTCGCCATCGGCATCGAGATCGCGCAGCGGATCGAGCCATGTATCCATCAGCTGGCTCAACAGCGTGACATGGATCGCTTCCTTGGAGGGGAAGTAATAGAGCAGGTTCGGCTTGGACAGCCCGGCTTGCGCCGCGATCATGTCGAGGGTGGCGCCACGAAAGCCATGTTGCGCGAAGACCTCGAGCGCGGCATCGAGGATGGTTTCGCGGTTCTTTTGTTGAATACGCGTGCGTGGCTGCTGCAATCCCATGCTGCTATCTGACCTTGCACCGCTATGCGGCACAAGCCTTGTTTCATCATCTGCCCAGCAACTGGGCTGTGCTGGGCAATCATGCATCATTTGCCTTGTCTTTATGCGCGCGCTCGCCGAGAATTTCGCGTCGGGTTGTTGACTGGCACTGCGTCTCTGCTAGCGTCCGATTGACCATTTGGTCAAAAACCAACAATCGGTTCGGCGGCGCGCGACCGGACCGGCAAAATAGGGAATACCGCTATGGCGCTTGACCGTTCCAACCCCGTGCCGAATGATCTGTCCGCGTTTTGGATGCCCTTCACCGCGAACCGCCAGTTCAAAAAGGCGCCGCGTATGTTGGTTTCGGCCGACAGAATGCATTACCGCACCGCCGATGGGCGTGAGGTGCTGGACGGTGTGGCGGGGCTGTGGTGCTGCAACGCGGGCCACAACCGCCCCAAGATCGTCGAGGCGATCCGCCAACAGGCGGGTGAGTTGGACTATGCGCCTGCGTTCCAGATGGGCCATCCCAAGGCGTTCGAGCTGGCCAACCGGCTGCGCGACATGGCGCCAACCGCAATGGAGCATGTGTTTTTCACCAATTCCGGCTCTGAGGCGGTCGAGACCGCGCTGAAAATCGCCATCGCCTACCAGCGCGCCATCGGCCAAGGCACGCGGACCCGGCTGATCGGGCGCGAGCGCGGCTATCACGGGGTCAATTTCGGCGGCATTTCCGTGGGCGGGATCGTCAATAACCGCAAGTTCTTCGGCACGCTTCTGAACGGTGTCGACCATCTGCCCCATACGCATCAACCCGCCAAGAACGCCTTTAGCCGGGGTGAGCCCGAGCATGGCGCGGATCTGGCCGATGAGTTGGAGCGCATCGTGGCGCTGCATGGTCCCGAAACCGTGGCCGCCGTGATCGTGGAGCCGGTGGCGGGGTCGACCGGCGTTTTGATTCCGCCCAAGGGCTATCTCAAGCGGTTGCGCGAACTCACGCGCAAGCATGGCATCTTGCTGATTTTCGATGAGGTGATCACGGGCTTTGGCCGTTTGGGTGCGCCCTTTGCCGCCGATTATTTCGACGTCATGCCCGACATGATCACCTGCGCCAAGGGGCTGACCAATGGCGTGATCCCGATGGGGGCGGTTCTGGCCACCAAGGAGATCCACGATGCCTTCATGAACGGCCCCGAGCATGTGATCGAGCTGTTCCACGGCTATACCTATTCGGGCAACCCCATCGCCTCGGCCGCCGGTCTGGCGACGCTGGAGACCTATCGCGAGGAGGGGCTTTTCGAGCGCGCCGCTGAGATCGCACCCTATTGGGAGGAGGCTGTCCATAGCTTGAAGGGGCTGCCGCATGTGATCGACATCCGCAACCTTGGCCTGATCGCCGGGGTGGAGTTGGAACCCATTGCGGGCGAGCCGACCAAGCGGGCCTTCAGCGCCTTTCTCGATGCCTATGAGAACAATGTGATGATCCGCACCACGGGCGACATCATCGCCATGTCGCCGCCCCTGATCATCGAGAAATCCCATATCGACACGCTGATCGGAACCGTGGCGGATGTTCTTAAACGTATACATTAACATCGACGCTTAATATCCCAATACGAAAGGTAAAAACTATGGCCGCGCCCGGCGAGAATATGACGATCAATGGCGAGCGGCTATGGGATGCGCTCATGGAAATGGCCAAGATCGGGCCGGGCGTGGCGGGCGGCAACAACCGCCAAACCCTAACCGATGAGGATGCGGCGGGCCGCGCGCTTTTCCAAAGCTGGTGCGAGGCGGCGGGTTGCACCATGGGCCTTGACGAGATGGGCAATATGTTTGCCCGGCGCGAAGGCACCGACCCAGATGCGGCGCCTGTCTATATGGGAAGCCACCTCGACACCCAGCCGACGGGCGGCAAATATGACGGGGTACTTGGCGTGTTGGGCGGGCTGGAGGTGATCCGTACGCTCAACGATCTGGGTATTAAGACGAAGCACCCCATCGTCGTCGTGAACTGGACCAATGAGGAGGGGACACGCTTTGCCCCGGCGATGCTTGCCTCGGGTGTATTTGCGGGGCGGCATACGCAGGATTGGGCTTACGCGCGGGTCGATGCGCAGGGCAAGCGCTTTGGCGATGAGCTGGAACGGATCGGCTGGAAGGGCACGGAGAAGGTCGGCGCGCGCAAGATGCACGCCATGTTCGAGTTGCATATCGAACAAGGCCCGATCCTCGAGGCCGAGGGGGTCGAGATCGGCGTTGTGACCCATGGTCAAGGCCTGCGCTGGGTTGAATGCACGATCACTGGCGTCGAAAGCCACACAGGCTCGACCCCCATGGCGATGCGGCGCAATGCGGGCCGCGGTCTGGCGCTGATCACCGAATTGGTCCACGAGATCGCGATGGCCCAGCAACCGGGGGCAGTGGGCGCGATCGGCCATGTCGATGTCTACCCCAATTCGCGCAACATCATCCCGGGCAAGGTGGTCTGCACCGTCGATTTCCGCAGCCATATCTTGGACAAGCTCAATGGCATGGTGGATGCGTTGATGGCGCGCGCGCCTGCGCTTTGCGCTGAGATCGGGGTGGAATTCTCGGCCCAGATCGTGGGCCAGTTCGACCCACCCGCCTTTGACCCCGATTGCGTGGGTGCCATTCGCGATGCCGCCGACAGGCTGGGCTATAGCCATATGGATATCGTCTCGGGCGCGGGCCATGATGCCTGCTGGATCAATGATGTGGCCCCCACAGCGATGGTCATGTGCCCCTGTGTCGGCGGGCTGAGCCATAATGAGGCCGAAGAGATCAGCCCCGCATGGGCGGCGGCTGGGACGAATGTGTTGTTTCATGCCGTCGTGGCGACCGCAGAGATTGTTGAATGAGATGTGTTTACGGCTTGGCGCTTGCCATGGTTTTAGCCCTCTCGGCCTGTGTGGCGACGACGCCCGAGGGCGAAACCGAACTGGTCAGCGAACAGGTGCGCGAACTGGCGGCACCGGGCCAAGATTTGACGCAAGTCCGCCTCGAGAGCGATGGCTGCTATTGGTACCGCTACAACGGGCCGGTGGAGACGACCTTTTTGCCACTTCTGACGCGCGATGACCGCATGATTTGTGTGCGCGCGCCTGCGAGCTGATCGAAACACAACCGGGGGAAGACGCGATGAGCACTGTGATCAAAGGCGGAACGATCGTGACGGCCGATCTGAGCTATGCCGCCGATCTGCGGATCGAAGCGGGCCGGATCACCGAAATCGGCCCCGACCTCAAGGGCGACACGGTGCTGGATGCCACGGGCTGTTACGTCATGCCGGGTGGGATCGATCCGCACACGCATTTGGAAATGCCCTTTATGGGCACCTATTCCGCCGATGATTTTGAAAGCGGCACGCGCGCGGCGCTGTCGGGCGGGACCACGATGGTGATCGACTTCGCCTTGCCCAGCCCCGGTCAGGGGCTGATCGATGCCCTCAAGATGTGGGACAACAAGGCGGGTCGGGCCAATTGCGATTATTCCTACCACATGGCCGTGACATGGTGGGGTGAGCAGGTTTTCAACGAGATGCAGACCGTGATTCAAGATCGCGGGATCAACACCTTCAAGCATTTCATGGCCTATAAGGGCGCGCTCATGGTCAATGACGATGAGTTGTTCGCCTCGTTCAACCGTCTGGCGGAACTGGGCGGCATCGCCATGGTCCATGCCGAAAATGGCGATGTGGTGGCCGAGTTGACCGCGAAACTGCTGGCCCAAGGCAATACCGGCCCCGAGGCGCATGCCTATTCGCGCCCTGCGCAGGTCGAGGGGGAGGCCACGAACCGCGCCATCATGATCGCCGACATGGCGGGCGTGCCGCTTTACGTCGTCCATGTCTCGTCCGAGGATGCGCATGAGGCGATCCGGCGCGCGCGGTCCTTGGGCAAGCGCGTGTGGGGCGAGCCGCTGATCCAGCATCTGACGCTTGATGAAAGCGAGTATTTCCACCCCGATTGGGACCACGCCGCGCGCCGCGTGATGTCGCCCCCTTTCCGCGACAAGAAGCATCAAGATAGTCTTTGGGCGGGCCTGATGTCGGGGTCGCTCTCGGTTGTGGCGACGGATCACTGCGCCTTTACCACGGAACAAAAACGCTTTGGCATCGGTGATTTCTCCAAGATCCCCAACGGCACTGGGGGGCTTGAGGATCGCATGCCGATGCTCTGGACGCATGGGGTCGCCACGGGTCGCATCACGCCCAACGAATTCGTGGCGATCACCTCGACCAACATCGCCAAGATCTTGAATTGCTATCCGAAAAAGGGTGCCATCCTTGTGGGCGCGGATGCCGATGTCGTGGTTTGGGACCCGACTAAGGAAAAGACCATCGCCGCCAAGACGCAGCAATCGGCCATCGATTACAACGTCTTTGAGGGCCACAAGGTCAAGGGCCTGCCGC
>JAQCLA010000051.1 GCA_027592105.1 Pseudomonadota bacterium
GTCGACCGTGCGGCCTTGGGCCACTTGGATCTGGTGGCGCAGCGTGGCCAGCATCTCGACCGCCTTGGGAGAATAAAGATCATCGAGGCTGCGCTTGCCGGGCAAATCCACCTCCATGACATATTGCGCATGCGCGGGACGGCCCGACATCACGACGACTTGGTCGGCCAGAAACACGCTTTCGCGCAGATCATGGGTGATGAGCAGGCAGGTAAAAGGCTCTTCTGCGCGCAGATCATGCATGGTGCACCACAGATCCTCGCGGGTGAAGGCATCGAGCGCGCCGAAAGGCTCATCCAAGATCAGCACATCGGGCTTGTGAATGATCGACCGGCACAGGCTGGCACGTTGGCGCATACCCCCTGACAGTTCCGAGGGGCGCTTTTCGGCAAAACCCGTCAGCCCGACCAGATCAAGAAGGTGATGCGCGCGCTCCGTCGCCTGGGCCTTGGACATGGGCGATTTGACGATTTCCATCGGCAACAGCACATTTTGTAGGATCGTGCGCCATTCCAGCAGAACCGGGTTCTGAAACGCCATACCGACCGTCGGGCGCGGGCTGGTAACGCGTTGACCATGCAGCCAGACCTCGCCCTCGTTAGGGCGCATGAGGCCAGAGACTAGCCGCGTCAACGTGGATTTGCCGCAACCCGATGGGCCGACGACAGCGCAAAAGCTGTTTTCTGGGATCTCCATGGAAAGCCCGTCCAAAACGGGCAGCGGCCCGGCCTTGGTCCGATAGGCATGCGTGACATCACGCAACTCGATCATGTTGGCAGACATATGTTTGGTCGTCTTTCTCAATGAAATGCCCGGGGCCACGACAAAGGGGCCCCGGGCGGTATCGTTCCGTCAGTTCAACGCCGTTACTGGGCGACCATCCGCACTGCCGCATCGGGCAGATAGGCATTGGTGAAGTAGAGCGCGGCATCAGGCGCGTTCTGGAACTCATAGGTCAGGCGCAGCTGTTCGATCGCTGTGGCCATACGGGCCGGATCGATATCGCCCATGCCATTGGCGCGCACCCAAGGGGTAACGATATTGGCATCCAGCGCCAGTTGCAGGCGACGGGTTTCCAACGCGACATCGCCGGCAGGGTTGCGCGCGATCACGGCAGCGGCCCCGGCGGCGGGATCGGCAATCGCGTCTTTCACGCCCATCGCGATTGCGCCGAGTGCGGCTGTCACGACCTCGGGGTTGGCGGCAGCGAAGTCGGTGTTGACGATCACCGCATTGCCGTAAAGCGCCACGCCATGATCGGAATAAAGGATCGTGGTGATGTCATCCTCGGGGATGCCCAGACGCGTCAGCGACAAGTAGGACGAAAAGTTGAAGCCGGTCACAGCATCGACATTGCCCTCGGCCAGCATCGGCTCACGGGTGGGAAAGCCCACCGGCTCGATCGTCATGGTCGCGACATCAATATCGTTCACCGCGGCCAAGATCGGGAACTGCGCCCATGCACCATCGGGTGGCGGTGCGCCCAGCGTCGATCCTTCAAGATCCGCGATACTGGAAATGCCTTGGCTGACACGGCCCACGATGGCGAAGGGCGGGCTGTCATAGACCATCATCGCCGCGATCACCGGCGCACCGGGGTTTTGATCGAGGAAGCGCACGAGGCTGTTGATATCGGCAAAGCCCATCGGGAATGCGCCCGATGCGACCTTGGGGATCGCGTCAAGCGAACCTTCGCCCGCGACGACCGACACATCCAGCCCAGCAGCTGCAAAATGGCCGTTGTCGATGGCGAGGAAATAGGGCGCGGATGGCCCCTCGAATCGCCAGTCGAGGGCAAAATTCATATCCGTCTCTTGCGCTGTGACGGGAGCGGCGACCATCAAGGCAGCGGCGAGTGTGGGAATGGCACGGTGGAACAAGAGAGTTCTCCTTAGGCTTGGCAGCGCGTTCTTCGCGAATAGCGTCACAACAGCCCTGCACCGTACCAAGGTCAACCGACTCGGCGCACTGTTACGACGCGAACGATCAAAACATGCGCGATCAGAAACGCAATTGCTAGTTTTTTTGGCAAAGCGCGCCGAAATGCTCAAAGGCGCAGCAAATAACGCGCGAAGCCACTGTCGCTCAGCCCTGCGAAAACCAGACCAAGCTGGGCCAACCGGTCTTGATGGGCGGCCGCGCCCGGCCCGGTTTCATAAATGACACGAACACCGCCCAAGGGTGTGAAACTGAAGCCGCTGTTGATGACGGGCGCGACCGCCCCACGCATCGCCGCGATATGGCCCGCAATCACATCACGCACGGGATGGGACGAGAGATAGACCGTCTCGCATTCTGCGGCGGCGGGGAAATGCCCCCCACCAGCCGCGCGATAACTGTTTGTGACCACGAGAAAAACATCATCATCACCGACAGGCGCACCGTAGGCGCGACACAAATCACGGATACGTCCCTGACCATTGCGGATATCATCACCTTCGGCATTGGTGCGGGCAGGGCGGCGCAGGTCGATCTTATAGCGCAACCCATCCATCCGGTCGAAGTTATAGCTGGCGAATTCATGGTCCAGCATCAACTGGGGCGGCGCATCGGGATCAGTGGTTGGCATGACCTGTCGATAAGCGGCAGCGGCGCGTTCCAACCATTCACGGATCTGCGCACCGGTCGCCCGCACAAGCGCAAGACCGTTCGAATAGGGATAAAGATCAGCCGCATGGCGCAACAAAAGCGCACCTTGCGGCACATCGGAATAGGCCTCCGGGCCGCCGCGCCCACCGGCCTTGAACGGGGTTGTGCATGATAAAAGCGGCAGCGCCGCCAAGGCTGGATCACCCGCGATGATCGGCGCGACTGCCAAGCGCTGCGCATCCGCGATCAACTGCGTCGTCATGCAAGGCCGCAACAAGCTGAAATAAGTCTCCAACGCCACGGCGCTGCGGCCCAAGGGCCGGGCCGAATAGGCGCGGGTCAACCGATGCCCACGCGCCATTTCGGCCCGAAAACTGGGCAAGTGATAAAGCTTGCGCCGCAGCGCATGGCGTTGTCCAGCATCCGCCTCCTCGGCAGTGCGCAGGCGGGCCGCGGTTTTGACCACCTGCCATTGCTGGCGCCCCCCGCCGGGTTGCGCGATGCGCGCAGGCGGGCGCAATTCAAGGTCGATTTGACCCAGATGAGACCCGAAAAACCCCGGCTGCACGATCGGTGCGGTGCCAAGTGGCACCTTGGGCATCATGGGCGACGGGAACGCCCGATGCGTGTGGCCTGCAATGACGGCATCGACACCATCAAGCTGGGCAAGCGCAACACTCACATTCTCATCCTCGGGCGCCGCGTTTTCGGCCCCAAGGCCGGAATGGGCAAGCACCACCACCAGATCGACCCCTGCCGCACGCATCTGTGCCACCTCATGGGCGACTGCGGGTAAAATCGGGGCGATTTCCAGCCGACCGGCCAATTGCGGGCGCACCCATTGCATGGTTTGGCGTGGCAGCGCGCCGGTAATGCCGATGCGGACCATCCGCAGCGCCCCTTGGCTGTCGATCATCCCGCGTTCGATGATGGCATGTGTGGCCACGAAGGGGTCGCCACAGATCTTTGTGACATTCGACAATACGATCGGGTAACGCGCGTCCGAAATCACCCGCTCCAACACATCGACGCCGTAATCGAAATCATGATTGCCCAAGGTGGCGGCATCAAACCCGAGCCCGTTCATCGCCGCGATCATCGGATGGGGCTGCGCCGTCGGCATCAAATCGGAAAGTGCCGCATCACCCAAAGGCGCCCCTTGAAAGGTGTCGCCATTGTCGAGAAGCAAGCAATTCGCGCTTTCCCCGCGCGCCTGCAGGATCGGTGCGGCCAGCCGTGCCAAACCCACGCCGTCATCAGGACGGTTGGCATAGTAATTATACGAGAACAAATGCGCATGCAGATCCGTCGTCGCCAAGAGGCGAAGGCGCAAACACACATCCGCCCCAGCAGTTTCCGCCAGATTGGACGTCACTGTCGCGGTGACGGTCATCGGTCTATCCAAAAGCCTTGTATCAGTCTGACGGTTTCGCACGCGGGTGTTAACACGTCACCCTATGGCGAGGGTGGATTTGCGAATGCATTGCACAAGCTGTGGCAAGCGGGTCATACCCTTGGCCAGTTGATGCGCAGAAAGGTGGCAACATGCCCTTGGCAGAAAAAGTGACATTCGGCGGTTCTGACCTTGACCGCTCAGCGGCGGAACGACGCGATGCGGCGAGTTTGGAGGGCGCGCTTGCCAATGGGGCCGCGGTCATCGCGCTTTGGCGCGGCAAGCCATTGGTGCAGGGCGACCCGCAGGATGGCCCCTGTCATCTGGTGCGCCTTACGGCAAATCATCCCGTCGTCGCGGTCAAATCGCACCCGCCCATTTTTCTTGGCCGTATCGCGGGCGCACCGATTTTCGCCCAAGATATCAGTGCGTGGAAACCGACAGAACCCGTGGACGAGGCGCAGATCGGGGCCTTTCTCGACCCCACGATCCAACACCACCCAGCCGCACCCGAGGGCAGCGCCTTTCGTGAGTTGCGCACGGTCATGAACCAGCTTGATGCGCGCGACGCCGAGATGGCCGCGACCGCGCGGGCCTTGGTCAATTGGCATGACAGTCACGGCTATTGCGCGCGCTGCGGCGCGGCCTCGACCATGAGCGAGGCAGGCTGGCAGCGGCTTTGCCCCGCATGTGGCGCGCATCACTTTCCGCGCACCGACCCGGTGGTGATCATGCTGATCACGCAAGGCGAAAAGGTGCTGCTCGGCCGCTCTCCGGGTTGGCCCGAGGGGATGTTTTCGCTCTTGGCGGGTTTCGTTGAGCCAGGCGAAACCATCGAGGCTGCGGTGCGTCGCGAGGTCTATGAGGAAACGGCCGTCAGGGTCGGCGCGGTCGACTATGTGGCCGGTCAGCCCTGGCCTTTTCCCGCATCGCTCATGATCGGCTGTCGCGGCGAGGCGGTCACGACCGAGATCACCGTAGACACCCATGAGTTGGAGGCCGCGCGCTGGGTCACCCGGTCAGAGCTATTGACGGTTTTCGCTGGCACCCATCCCGAGATCCGCCCCGCCCGCAAAGGGGCGATCGCACATTTCTTGCTGGAACATTGGTTGGCCGACCGGTTGGGATAAGCACAAGCGCGCGCTTCCTGAAATTCATGACGGGAATTGGTTGTCGCATGGCCCTGTTTTCTGCTACTGTGATCGAAAGATAACATAAAATACCAATCGAGCAGAGGTCAGGCCATGCCCTACATCATGCCCGCACAGCGGATGGCGTTCTTCTTTTCACCGAAAGCCGGTGGTACATCGCTGCGTGCATTTTTGTTTCATGTCGAAAACGGCATACCATTTCGCCAGTTCATGGTGCAGGGCAAGCCGTTGGATGCCAATGCCTTGGTGTCCAATTACCGCTTCAACCGCACAGATCATGCACCCTTAGCCGATTATCGCCGCTTCGCTTTGCTGCGCGATCCGGTGAAGCGGTTCTTGTCGAGCTATTCCAACCGCGTGCTGCATTACCGCGAGCTATCGGTCGAAGCCGCGGGCAAGGAATTGCTGCAAGAGGGGCTTCCGCCCGACCCGGATCTGGGCACATTTCTTGAAAATTATGTCGGCTACCTGCGCTGTTCGCGCCCTTTGGCGCGCCATTTCCTCAAGCAACAGAAATTCATCGGCAATGACCCGCGCTATTTCGAAAAAATCTTCAAACTTGAGGATCTGACGGAACTGACGACATTCGTGAACGCGGCCTGCGGGACCAAGGCACAGATGCCGTGGCTACAGACGGGGGGGCCGAAATTCGATTTCTTCGCGCTGGAGGAAGATCTGCAACTTCAGATCCTCGATATTTGCCGCCACGATATCGCGTTCGAGATTTTTCCTGACTACTGGGCGCCTTACGCGGATTTGATCCTTCCCGATTTCATCGCCTCACCGCAGGCGTTGACCGGGACACATGAGTAATTTTTGCGCAACGCGCAGTGCGGTGTGGGTGAGGCATGAAGTTCAAGGTTTCCGAAGATGTCGACGCACCCCAAGAGATGGTTTGGGCGCGCTTTACCGATTTTTCAGGTTTCGAAGAGGATGCCCGTGGACGCGGTGCCATTTTAAATCGTGTGGGGAATTGGACGCAGACCGTTCAAGGCGTGGAATGGCGCGGCGAGGTGACGGTGCGCGGGAAATCTCGCCCCATCACGGCCAAGGTCACACAGCTGGTGCCGCAAGAACTTTGTATCGTCGATAGCCGCATCGGCGGCATGAACTGCCATCAGGAAATCATCTTCGTGCCGCTCTCGACGACCGTGACGCGTGTAGCGTTGATGCTCGATCTCTCGGCGGACACGCTGACCGCGCGGCTTTTGTTGCAGACCATGAAACTGGCACGCGGGCGGGTCTTGCAAAAACTCCAAGGCGTTTTGGCCCGGCAAGGCAACGCGGTCGAGGCCGCGTATCGGCGTCAGAACCGCAGCTAGTCAGTGCGGGTTGGTCGGCCCGGCCTTGCGCTGCTGGGTGCGTTTGAGACCAAGTTGCCGCTCGCGCAGGATGATCAAAATTCCCGCGATCACGATCATCGCCCCACCCGCAAGGGTTGCCGCCCCCGGCACCTCGCCGAAGATCGTATAGCCGACCATGATCGACAAGATCATCGAGGTATATTCGAAAGGCGCGATCAGCGAAGCATCGGTGTTGCGGTAGCTGCTCGTCAGCAAGATCTGACCAACACCGCCCAAAAGCCCCGCAAGGATCAAAAGGCCGAAAACATGCAATGGCGGCACCGCCCAGCCCCATGGCAGGGTCAACAGCGCCAAAAGCGAAGCCGTGACCGAGAAATAGAACACGATCGCCGATGTGGTTTCGGTATTCACCAGCTTGCGCACGAAGATCTGCGCCAGCGCGGCAAAGACGGCCGAAAGCAAAACGATCACCGCACCCAATGTCTCGCGCGAGGTGACGCTGGCCGGATCGACCTGTAGGCGCGGGCTCAACACCACCAAGACACCCGCCAGCCCCAGCACCACCATCGATAGGCGGAACAAGCGCACCTGTTCACCCAAGAACATCGCGGCAAAGATCACCACAAGGATCGGCGCGGCATAGCCGATGGCCGTGACCTCCGGCAAAGGCAAAAGGCCAAGACCTGCAAACCCAAGGCCCATCGAGGTCGTGCCGACAAGCCCGCGCCAGAAATGAGCCAGCGGATCGCGGGTTTTCAGGCCCGTGTGCAACTCGCCCCGCAAGGCAAGCCAGACACCGATCACCGGAATGGCAAAAAGCGAGCGGAAAAACACCGCTTGGCCGGGCGGCACATATTCAGACGTCGCCTTGATGATCGCCGACATGGCAACGAAAACGCAGACCGACAGGATCTTGAAGGTGATGCCGCGCAAGGGGGACATGGATACGACCATATGAGAATGGCCAAAGCCTACGCCTGCCTTGGGGCGTGTTCAATCGCCCTTCGCCGGTTGCGACAGACCAACCAAAATCGGGCAATCGGGACGATGATCGCCTGCGCAGGCATGCACCAGATCGGCCAGAACACGCCGCATCTCGGCCAACTCGGCCATCTTTGCGTCGATCTCGGCCAGATGGGTTTCGGCCAGGGCTTTGACATCGGCGCTGGCGCGCGCACGATCCTCGTAAAGCGCCAACAAGGTGCGGCACTGCTCGATGGAAAAACCAAGACCGCGGGCACGCGCCAAAAAGGCCAGCTTGTGCAGATGCGCCTGGGCGAAGCGGCGATAGCCATTGGCATCGCGCAGCGGCGTGATCAGCCCGATATCCTCGTAATAGCGGATCGTCTTTGCAGGCAGGCCTGCGGCTTGGGACACTTCACCGATATTCATGCAGCCCTCATTTTGCGGAGGCGGAGTGCATTCAACACCACCAGAACCGAGCTTGCGGCCATCGCGCCTGCCGCCAACATCGGGTTCAAGAAGGGGCCACCAAACAGCGCCAATACCCCGGCCGCCACCGGAATCAGGGCAACATTGTAGCCAAAGGCCCAGACAAGGTTCTGCACGATATTGTTGAGCGTGCGGCGGCTGACCTCCATCGCGGTCAGAACGCCCATGGGCGCACCCGAGACCAACACGACATCGCCCGCCTCGATCGCGACATCGGTGCCGGTACCAAGCGCGATGCCGACATCGGCCTCGGCCAACACAGCGGCGTCGTTGATCCCGTCGCCGACAAAGGCCACACGCCGCCCAGCTTGTCGCCATGCGACGACCTGCGCACGTTTATCGGCAGGTGACAGGCGAGCAAGCGCCATCTCGATGCCCAGATCGCGGGCCACCGCCTGCACCGGCCCCTCGGCATCGCCGGACATCATGGCGACCGCGACGCCGCGCGCCTTGAGGGCCGCAACCGCGCGGGCGGCATCGGGCTTGATCGGATCTGACAGGGCAAGATAGCCCAGATAGACCGCACCGCGTGCCAGATGCACCTCGGTCGCGGGGCTGGGATCTGTGGGGGGAACGGCCACCCCTGCGCCCTCAAGAAAAGTGCGACTGCCAAGGCGCAGCGTTTCGCCCGCGATCTGCGCAACCACACCCGCGCCAGTTTTCGCATCAAAGCCCGTGACGACCACAGGGGCCACGCCACGCGCCGCCGCCTCTGCCAGAATGGCCCGGGCCAAGGGATGCTCCGACGCGGCCTCGACACCGGCGGCAAGGGCAATGAGGGTGTCTGCGTCGAACGGCGCGGCAGGCACGATCGCGGTCACACGCGGCTTGCCTTCGGTCAGGGTGCCGGTCTTGTCGAAAGCCACCAAATCAACACGACCCAACCCCTGCAACGCGTCACCCTTGCGAAACAGAACGCCCAGTTCGGCGGCACGGCCCGTTCCAGCCAAGATCGACACGGGCGTCGCCAAGCCCATCGCACAAGGGCAAGCGATGATCAGCACCGAAACCGCGATGACCAGCGCCTTGGCCGGATCGGACCCCCAAATCAGCCATGCGCCCGCCGCCAGAACCGCAATCGCCAGAACCACGGGAACAAAGATCGCGGTCACGCGGTTGATCAGCGATTGCACCGGCAGGCGGGTTGCCTGCGCATCTTCAACCATGGCGACGATGCGGGCCAGCACCGTATCGGCCCCCACGGCCGTCGCGCGATAGATCAGCGTGCCGGTGCCGTTCACCGTGCCAGCCGTCACCGGGTCACCTTGGCGCTTGGCCACCGGCACGGGCTCCCCCGTCAGCATCGCCTCGTCGATCCAGCTTTCGCCGTCCGTGACGACGCCATCAACGGCCACACGCCCGCCGGGTTTCAGCCGGATCAGATCGCCGCGCCGCAGATCACCGAGCGCAACCTCCATTTCGGCCTCATCCGTCACGCGGGTCGCTGTCTCGGGCCGCAGCGCCATCAGCTTGCGGATCGCGGCCCCGGCGCGGCCACGCGCGCCTGCCTCAAGCCAGCGACCAAGCAAGATCAGCGTCACGATCACGGCGGCGGCTTCGAAATAGACATATTGCCCGGTTTCCGGCACCAGCGCAGGTGCGAATGTCACCACGCTCGACCAGCCCCAAGCCGCCGTTGTGCCCAGAACCACAAGGCTGTTCATCTCGGGCGCACCGCGCAGCAGCGCGGGAATACCAAGGCGGAAAAACACCCGCCCCGGCCCGGCCAAAACGGCGCTTGTGAGCAGGAATTTGAGAATGCCCAAGGCCAGCGGGTCAAACACGCGCATCTGCCAATGGTGAAAGGCAGGGATCAGGTGGCCGCCCATTTCCAGCACCACCACGGGCAGTGACAGGATCAATGCAATGAGAAAGGCCCGCCGCATCGGCGCGGCCTCATCAGCCGGCTGAGTGGTGGCGCTTGGCGTCTCGATCCGCGTTACCGGATAGCCGGCCTTCTGCATCGCATCCGCGATGACAGACCAATCGGCACCCGCAACCAAGCGCAGATCGGCGCGCTTGAGCGCAAGGTTCACATCCGCCTCCAACACATCGGGCAGCGCGCGCAGGGCGGTCTCGGCCCGCGCGGCGCAGCCGCCACAAGTCATGTTATCGATGCTGACGCGGATGTTTTGCTCGTCCAACGCATGCAAAGGATAGCCCGCTTGGGCCAGCCGCGCCGTAAGCGCCCTTGCGTCGAAAGCCGCATCGGTCGTAATGGTCGCCCGCTTGGTCGCGAGATTGACTTGTGCCGCGATCACCCCGGGAACTGCCGCTATCGCAGCCTCGGCCCGGCCTACACAGCCACCGCAATGCAGGTTGCCCACGCCATAGCGCAGGGTGATCTGTGATGTATCGCGCGGCATGTGCAGCCCTCCGGTTCAACCGGTAGATAGGGCTTCCCTCAACTGGAAGGTCAAGGGGTGTTTACCGCACCCCCTGCGCGGCATGGCCTGCTGCCGCAAGATCGGCCGCAAGATCATAGCCGAATGTCGCGGCTATCGCGCCACATTGATCGCGTACTTGCGCCGCTTCTTCGGCGGTAAATGCGCTGAGCCACAGGTTCTTTTCACCATGCGCATCGCGCGCATGAAACAGCGCAGGTGGTGCGGGCAACGCGATATGGCGCAAAATTTCCACCATCGCCTTGGGAACATCTGCAACCAAATCCTCGTATCGCAGGCACATCACCCGGTCGCTGTAGGCCGCGCGTAAGGTTTCATAAATGGCTGCTGCCTCCAGCCAGTAATTGCACGCACCAAAAAGATCAGCGATCTTGACCTGGCGGCCAAGTTTCATGCTGGCAACCACGTTCAGCGGATTGCGCACCATGAACACAAAGCGCGCTTTGGGCATCTGTTGCGCGATCAGCGGAGCGCCGTAGATATTCTGCGGCGTCTTTTCAAACCAGCGATAGGGGCCGATCACACCCTGAGCGCGGGCGAATGCAGCAACATATCGGCGCTGCATTTCGGCCTTATTACGGCTCTCGCTCAGGATGGCTTCGAATGTTGCATCATCGATGCCGTCGATGGTGCGATGCTTCTTTAACAACGCATTGTTGCGATAGGGGTGCAGGCTATGGGGGGTACGAAAAGGTTCGGCCCAACGAAAGAAATGGGTTTCCTCTGGACAAATGAAATTCGGAACGCGCCGCAACAGGTCGCGCGTCAACGTTGTGCCGGAACGGACCGACCCGATGATGAACAAAGGCTGGTCGTCGGCCATCTCAAGGTTTGCATTCGCCGTCATTCCGCTGCCTTATCCAGACGTGGGATGCTGATGTCTTGGGTAACGCTCCACGGCCCGCGCGCCGCGATCATCGTCAGAACCGCCGCCGCATGATCGCCATCGGGGTCGAAAGGAATGGGAATGCCATTGGGCGCGCGCCTCAGCGCCTCACCCTGCGCGCCGATATCAAAGCCGTAAACAGGCAGACCGGTGGCCAGCATTTCATGGGTGGCAAACGAGAATGTCTCGGGCCAGATCGAAGGCACAAGCCATGCCCCTACACCATAGCGCTCGGCCAAATGAGGAATGTCCGCGGGTTGGTAGCTTCCATGTAGCCGAACAGTGGGCGGCAAGGAAAATGCAGGGTCGATGTTGCCGATCAAGGCAAGCTTTGGCCCGCCTGTGCGCGCGACGCGCTCGGCCAGATCACATAACACGCCCGCCCCTTTCTGACGGCTGAGATTGCCGAGCACCGCCAGCGTCGCTGCACCATGCGCGGGTGGCTTAATCCGGGTGATGCGCGCGACGGTGGCATGCGGGCGATAGACGATCTGAGGTGCGACCTCGGGATAGACAGCAAGAAGATGTTGCCGGCTCGATTCAGAAAACACCGTGATCTCGTCGCAACGCCGAAGAAACGCCGCCCATGCCGATTGCCACCGCGCCAGGGGCACGATGCCACCATCGGGGCGGCGATAGCGATGGGCCGGATCGCGATTTTCGCGTGTGACCGGCCCGCGATAGGCCCCATCCGCGTTCAGCAGGCAATAGGATGGGCTGATCATGAAAAAATCATGCAAGCGCGCCTCCATCCGGTCGGGGCGGTCATGACGGATCAAACCCATGATGGCACCAGGCAATTCGACGGGGTTACGATCACCCACCCCGCAGGAATAAACCACGCGCAAACTGGGCACGGGGGCCAACAGGCGGCGGATATGCGAAAAGCTTTCGTTTGTGCCCGAGATCTTGCCTTGGGGGCCATGCACCTCCAACTGCCAGCGCAGGGGCCCACCAACACGCAACACCAGCGCATATTGGCCCTGCGCGGTGAAGGCCGCGATCTCGGCGGCAAGGGCGTGATCGGCCCCGCCGCCCATCGAATGCGCGACGAAAAGCGGCAATGGCCCGATGGCCAATT
>JAQCLA010000052.1 GCA_027592105.1 Pseudomonadota bacterium
GCAAGGGAGGACGACAATGCCCAAAGATACTGGTATCGGCGCAAGATCGAAGCGGCGCGAAGATATACGCTTTTTAACGGGACGCGGCTCTTACACCGATAATTTGGCCATGCAGGGTCAGGTTCATGCGGTGATGGTGCGCGCGAATGTGGCCCATGGGCGCATCGTGTCGATCGACACATCCGCCGCAAGCGCCATGCCGGGTGTTTTGGCGATTTTCACCGGGGCGGATTTCGCCGATGTGGGCGGCAATCCGGCAGGCTGGTTGATCCATTCGCGCGACGGATCGCCCATGCGCGAACCCAAGCGTCCGGTGTTGGCCCATGGCAAGGTGCGCCATGTCGGCGATGCCTATGCCGCTGTCGTGGCCGAAACCTATGAACAGGCGCGCGATGCCGCCGAAGCGGTGGCCGCAGGCACCGAGATCGAAGAATTGCCCGCCATCGTCGATATGGCCGCGGCTGTGGCCAATGCCGATAACCGCGTGCATGACGAGATCCCCGACAACCTGTGCTTTGACTGGGGCTGGATCGAGGATAACCGCGACGCGGTCGATGCCGCGATGAAGGCGGCCCCCCATGTCACCACGCTGGAGTTGATCAACAACCGCCTTGTGCCCAATGCGATGGAGCCGCGCGCCTCGATCGGGGAATTCAACCCCGGGACCGGCGACTACAAGCTGACCACCACGAGCCAGAACCCGCATCTGACCAAGCTTCTGATCTGTGCCTTTGTCTTGGGTATTCCCGAGCATAAGCTGACGGTCGTGGCCCCCGATGTAGGCGGTGGTTTCGGCTCGAAGATCTATCACTACGGCGAAGAGGCGCTTGTTCTGGCCGCCGCCAAGAAGCTGGGCCGCCCGGTGCGTTGGACGGCGGAGCGGTCGGAAAGCTTCCTGACCGATGCGCATGGGCGCGACCATGTCACCACGATCGAGGTCGGTGCGACGCTTGATGGTGAGATCTTGGCCATCCGCACCAATACGCTGGCCAATGTCGGGGCATATCTGTCGAATTTCTCGACTGCGACGCCCACCTTCTTGCATGGCACGCTGATGGCCGGCCCCTACAAGGTGCCGCATGTCTATGTGAACCTGAAGGCGGTCTTTACGAACACCGCGCCTGTCGATGCCTACCGCGGGGCGGGGCGGCCCGAGGCGACCTATAGCCTTGAGCGGGCCATTGATAAGATGGCGCGCGAGCTGAAGCTCGACCCTGTCGCGGTGCGGCGCAAGAACCTTTTGACGCCGGACCAGTTCCCCTACACCACCCCCGTTGGGCTGGTCTATGATGTCGGCAATTACCAAGCCACGCTCAACAAGGCGCTGGATATGGCCGATTTGGCGGGGTTCGAGGCACGCGCGGCCAAGAGCCGGGCGGCAGGCAAGCTGCGCGGTGTGGGTCTGTCGACATGGATCGAGGCCTGCGGCATCGCACCCTCGCATCTGGTGGGCCAGCTGGGCAGCCGGGTGGGCCTCTATGACGCCGCCACGGTGCGCGTCAGTGCGACCGGCACGATCCAAGTGATGACCGGCGCCCATAGCCATGGTCAGGGCCATGAGACGGTCTTTGCCCAAGTGGTGGCCGACAAGCTGGGCATCGCCGAAGAGGCGGTCGAGATCGTGCATGGCGATACCTCCAAGATCCCGTTTGGGATGGGCTCTTACGGGTCGCGCTCGCTTGCGGTCTGTGGCTCGGCGATGGACCGCGCCCTCGATAAGATCATCGACAAGGGCAAGAAGATCGCGGCCCATATGCTGGAGGCGGCCGAGGGTGACATCACCTTTGAAAACGGTAGTTTCTCAGTGGCAGGCACCGATAAGGCCAAATCCTTCGGCGAGATCGCATTCTCGGCCTATGTGCCGCATAACTACCCGCTCGAGACGCTCGAGCCGGGGCTTGAGGAGACGGCGTTTTACGATCCCAACAACTTCACCTACCCTGCAGGCGCCTATCTGTGCGAGGTCGAGATCGACCCCGACACCGGCAAGGTGACGATCTGTTCCTTCACCTGCGCCGATGATTTCGGCAATGTGATGAACCCGATGGTCGTCGAGGGGCAGGTGCATGGTGGTGTCACCCAAGGCATCGGTCAGGCATTGGTCGAACACACGGCCTATGATGAGAATGGCCAGCTTTTGACCGCGTCCTACATGGATTACACCATGCCGCGGGCTGATGATCTGCCCTTCTACCAGGTCGATCATTCCTGCGTCACGCCGTGCAGCCACAACCCGCTCGGCGTGAAGGGATGCGGCGAGGCAGGGGCCATTGGATCACCGCCTGCGGTGGTCAATGCGGTCATCGATGCGCTGCACCGTGCGGGCATGGATCATGTGGATCATATCGATATGCCGCTGACGCCCGCGCGCGTCTGGGCCGCCATGCAAGCTTGATCGGGCAGGGGCGGGGGGCCAGCCCCCCGCACCCCCCGGGATATTTCTGAAACGAAGAAGGGAAAGACCCTTCGGGAGGAACGGATGTACAATTTCGAATTCGCCAAGGCCCAGACGATCGCCGATGCCGTCAAGGCATTGTCGGCGGAGGATGCCCAAGCGCTGGGCGGTGGCCAGACACTGTTGCCGACGATGAAGCAACGGCTTGCGGCACCGACCACGCTGGTCAGTCTCAACACCATCCCCGAGATGATCGGGGTCTGTGTGAACGACAAGGGCGAGGTCTGTATCGGTGGTGCCACCACCCATGCCACCGTCGCGCGCGAGGCGGCGGCCCATTACCCGGCCTTGGCCGCGCTTGCGGGTCATATCGGCGACCCGGCCGTGCGCAATCGCGGCACGATCGGTGGCTCCTTGGCCAATAACGACCCGTCGGCATGTTACCCTGCGGCGGCCCTGGGCTCGGGGGCGGTGATCAAGACCAATGCGCGCGACATCGCGGCTGATGATTATTTCCTTGGGATGTTCAGCACCGCGCTGGACGAGGGCGAGATCATCACCGAGGTCCGCTTTCCGGTGCCGCAAAAGGGCAATTACCAGAAATTCGTCCAGCCCGCCTCGCGCTTTGCCTTGGTGGGGGTCTATGTGGCGAAATATGCAGATGGTGTGCGCGTCGCGGTGACCGGCGCGGCCTCGGATGGTGTGTTCCGCTGGGCCGAGGCGGAGGCCGCACTTTCGGGTGATTTCGCGGCTGCGGCGCTTGATGGCTTGGCCGTGCCCGGCAATGACATGATCGCCGATCTGCATGGTTCGGCCGATTACCGTGCCCATCTGGTCAAAGTCATGACCAAGCGCGCGGTGGCTGCTGCAAGCTAAGCCAAAGGCGGGATGCCCATAGATGCGAAAGGCGCCGGTATGATCCGGCGCCTTTTTGCATGGGCTAAACCTTCAGGCGTAGGCGGTCACCATCCGTGCCGCGCGCGCCATTTTGCGCACAGCCGAGGGTGAAACGCCAAGCTTGTTGCTGATGGCACGCGAAAAACCCGCCAATGTCTCGAAGCCGCTGACCCGCGCGATTTCCGACACGGGCATCGCGGTATGGCGCAATAAATCGGCCCCATGGCGCAGCCGCAAGGTGAGGTAATGCTCGGACGGCTTGACCCCCAAGGCGCGTTCGCAGCGCCCACGCAGCGCCTTGCGGCTCATCCCGAGACTTTCGGCCAATTCGGTCAGGGCCAATGGCGTCTCCAGATGGGCGCGCATGCGGGCCTCCATCTCGGCGATGATTGGATCGACGGGGGCCGCGGCCTCTTGGGTATCGTCTTGCGACGCGCTTTGGCCCTGTGGCTGCGGGAGCCTGCCGCTGGCCATGGCGCGGGCGACTTCTTGGGCCAATGCGGGCGACGCGGTCTTGGCGATCCATGCGCAAAGTGCCTCGCCGATTGCGGCACCGCCCGCAACGGTCAGGCGGTGATCATCGATGACATAAGGGCGCTCGACCGTTTCGATCGCGGGGAATTGCGGCACATCGGTCAGATCGGGCCCATGGCTCAATACCGCTTGCCGCCCATCGAGCCAGCCGATCCGCGCCAAGATCAGCGCCCCTGTGGCGACACCGCCAAGGCGCCCATCCTGCGCCGCGATCCGCGATAAGAAAGCCTGAAACCCGTTGGGAATCCGCCCGGGCATGGCATCGCCGCAAAGCACCATGACCAGATCGATATCCTCGGCGCCATCCCAATTTGGTTGGCCGGGATCGACCAAGGCACCATTGCATGCGCGCACCGGCTGATGGCCGGGGATACGCGTGTCATATGAAAAAAGGGGCTCAGGGCTGAGCCTGTTTGCCGTGTCGAGTGCCGCGCAGCCAAGCGCATAGGCCAACATCGGGAAACCGGGGAAAAGAACGAAACTCACATGTACCATGACAGGAGGATGGCGCAGCATTCGCGGCGGTTCAAGACAAGTGTGATGCATGTCTGACGCAATCTCGGCCCTGCGCGACCTTCCGGCCACAGGGCAAGGTCGCAGGGGCGAAACGAAAAGGGCGCGCCTTGGGGGCGCGCCGCTCACTGTGCTCTGATCGTTGTCTGACCCTTATTTGGCCGGGCCGATCATCATCACCATTTGGCGCCCTTCCAGACGCGGCATATTCTCGATCTTGCCAAGACCCTCGACATCGGTTGCCACGCGTTCGAGCAATTCCCGACCGAGGTTCTGGTGCGCCATCTCGCGACCACGGAAACGCAGGGTGACCTTCACCTTATCCCCATTCTCGAGGAACTTGGTCACGCTGCGCATCTTGACCTCGTAATCATGGGTGTCGGTGTTCGGGCGGAACTTGACCTCCTTGATCTCGATGATCTTTTGCTTTTTGCGTGCTTCAGCCTCGCGTTTCTGGGTCTCGTATTTGAATTTGCCGAAATCCATGATCTTGCACACGGGCGGTTCGGCCGTGGGCGAGATTTCGACCAGATCCAGACCGGCCTGTTCGGCAAGCTCGAGAGCCCGGATCGGCGACAAGACGCCGAGGTTTTCCCCCTCTGCGCCGATCAGGCGGATTTCAGGGCAACGGATACGATCGTTCACGCGCGGGCCGGTTTCACGAGATGGCGGCGCGTTATGGGGTCTGCGGGCTATGGGGGCCTCCTGAAGCTACCGAGATTTAGGCTGACAACCTATCTGTGCAGCCCGTCTCTTTCAAGGCGAATTGGCGCTTGTCTGCCGGAAAGCCCGATACGCCGCGTTGCAGCATTGCGACTGGGTCACACGCGGCATAGGTGCAGGGCAGGATTAATCAGTCAAAATCGGAGAAACCATGAAACGCGTTACGATCATTATCGCTGTCCTCGCGGCTTTGGGCATCGGTGGGTACTTTGTGTTGCAGGCACAAAATGCCGCCGTTGAGCGCGCCGCTGCTGCACAGGCGGCCGCCGATCAGGCCGCTGCCGAAGCTGCCGAAGCTGCTGCCGCTGAGGCTGCCGCTGCCGAGGCTGCCGCTGCCGAAGCCGCTGCCGCAGAAGCCGCTGCTGCCGAAGCTGCCGCTGCCGAAGCTGCTGCTGCCGAAGCTACTGCTGCGCTCGCGGATCAGGCCGGACAGGCGCAAGATGCGCTCTCGGCCCTATTCTCGGTTGAAGGCTTCGATTTCGACCGCGCCATGACGGCGCTGGAGGGGGCCGATATTCCCGCTTTGGCACGCACGGCGCTGACTGCGGCGCTGGCCGCTGCACGCGATAACCCCGATCTGCTACCCACGGCGCTGGCGCAGGCGCGCAATGCCTTGGGCCTTGGTCAGTAGCCATCGCCGAGATCTTGAAAGCCCCTTGCTGCACCGCAACGGGGGGCTTTCGGCAGAAGAGCGGCTTAGTCGAGAAAGGCCTTCTCGACCACATATTCCGCAGGGTTGGAATTGGCCCCTTCGCGCAGCCCGTAATCCTCGAGCATCGCCTTGATCTCAAGGTTGAAGGCGAGGTTGCCGCAGACCATCGCGCGGTCGGTTTCGGGGGCAAGCACGCCCACGCCCAGATCGGCGAAAACCTCGCCCTTGCGCATCAGATCGGTGATGCGGCCCATCTTGGGACTGTGTTCGCGCGTCGTGGTGGGGTAGTAGCGCAGCTTGTCGGCAAAGCCCTCGCCGATCAGCTCGGCCAGCATCTCGTCTTGGCGGATCGCTTCGATCAGGCGCGCGCCATAGGTCAATTCACCGACCTCGCGGCAGGTATGGGTGAGGATCACCTCGTCGTAATCCTCATAGGTCTGCGGCTCGCGCAGAAGGCTGGCAAAAGGCGCGATGCCTGTGCCGGTGGCGAAAAGCCAAAGCCGCTTTCCGGGCAAAAGCGCGTCATGCACAAGTGTGCCAACCGGCTTGGGCCGCAGGATGATCGCATCACCGGGGCGGATATGCTGGAGTTTCGAGGTCAGCGGCCCATCGGGCACCTTGATCGAATAGAATTCCAACGCGTCATCCCATGCAGGCGAGGCGATGGAATAGGCGCGCATCAGGGGCTTTTGTTTGCCCGTCTCAGGGTCGGGATCGCCCATCAAGCCAATCATCACAAACTCGCCCGACCGAAACCGCAGGCTCGGGGGCCGCGTGCAGCGGAACCGGAACAGGCGGTCGGTATAATGCTCCACCTCCGTCACGATTTGCGTGTCGGGCAGGGTGGGCGTGGCGCGCGCTGCGGTGTTCTCGGTATCTTTCACGGGTCTTTGCTCGGTCATGTGCTGTTGTGGCGTGGTCTCGACGCCATCTCCTCCTTAAGCCTTGATCTGGATCAGGGAAAGCTTTTGTCAGCCTTTCAGCCGCGCCTGATAGTCGCCCGCCCGCCAATCGGCGCGCGCCAACCACTGATCTTCGGGCTGGCGTGCGGCCATCGCGGGGGCGATTTCCACCTCGTCAAAGCCCGCGCGCCGCGCCATCGCGTATTGATCGGCCAGCACATGGCCCGCCGCGCGCAGGCGCCCCCGATAGCCCATCGCACGCAGCCGCCGCGCAAGGGTAAAGCCACGCCCATCGGCAAAGCTGGCAAAGCGGATGCGGATCAGCGCGATCCGGTCCAGATGCCCGGTCAGCGCGGGCAGATCGGCCTCTGGCCCAAGATCCAGCGCCAGATGATCCCTGTTGAGATCTTCATCAGCTGTCCAGAAGGTTCCATCCCAATCATCGGCCATGAAACCCTTATCGCGCATGATGATCGCGGTGGCTGTCGTCTGCATCTCTTCATACTCCATCAAGGTTAACGCGCGCGCCTTTCAACTTGGCCGAAACGACGCAACGCAGTCTTTGTCGCCCAGTCACGACGCCTGTTTGATGGGCGCGCGTATGATGCGGCCATCCACGAAATGGATGCCGCATTCTTCTTTGGCGGCACCGCGCCAGCGGCCTGCACGCGGGTCTTCACCCGGTGCCACGGGCGTGGTGCAGGGCGCGCAACCGATCGAGGCATAGCCGCGCGCCACCAGCGGATGGCGCGGCAGGCGGTTGTTGACCATGTAGTCGGCGATATCCTCGCGCGCCCAATGGGCCAGCGGGTTGATCTTGATGCGCGCCTCGCCCTCGGCCTCGAAAAACGCCAGCGCCGCGCGGCTGCCTGATTGAAAGCGTTTGCGCCCGGTGATCCATGCATCGAAAGGGGCGAGTGCATGCGCCAGCGGCTGGGTCTTGCGCAAGTCGCAGCAAGCATCGGGGTTGTCGCGGTGTAGCATCCCTTCGGGATCATGGGCGGCAAGCTTGGTGCGGCTGGCGCGGATCACGCGCACATCGCCCAGGCCCAGATGGGCCGCGACCGCGTGCTGATAGGCGAGCGTTTCGTCAAACAGCATCTCGGTGTCCAAAAACAAGACCGGCGTATCGCGGTCGACCACGGCCACCATATGCAACAAAACGACCGACTCCGCCCCAAAGCTCGACACCATTGCAACCGCGCCGGTATCGGCATCGGCCAGCGCATGTTCCAGCACCGAGATTGCCGAATGATGGCGGTAGCGCGTGTTCAGCGCCGCCACCCGCGTGGCCACTGTGCCGAACTGGGCGCTTTCAGGCTGCATCGGCCTGTGCCCCCGTCGCGCCGTAAAGTGCGGCTTTGAAGGGCTCCATGCCGACCCGGCGATAAGCGGCAAGAAAGCTTTCCTCGCGCCCAAGGCGCAGGTCCAGATAGGCGCGCAAGATCCGTTCGATCGCGGGCACGATCTGGTCATAGGCAAAGCCGGGGCCCGCCCGCTCACCGATCACGGCATCGGGGCCACCGTCGCCACCCAGCGTGATCTGGTAGCTTTCCACCCCCGCCCGGTCGAGGCCCAAGATCCCGATATGGCCGACATGGTGATGCCCGCAGGCATTGATGCAGCCCGAGATCTTGATCTTGAGCGGCCCGATATCGTGTTCGAGTTTCAACGCGTCGAAATGCGTCGCAATCTCTTGCGCGACGGGGATCGAGCGCGCGGTCGCCAGTGCGCAGTAATCCATACCAGGGCAGGCGATGATATCTGAAAGAAGCCCGATATTTGCCGTGGCCAGCCCCGCGCCCAAAAGCGCCTGATGCACGGCCCGAAGATGCCGCTTGGGCAGATGCGGCAAGACCACGTTTTGCTCATGGCTGATGCGCAACTCGTCATGGGCGTAGCGCTCGGCCAGATCGGCCAAAAGCCGCATCTGATCTGTCGTCGCATCACCCGGCGTGGCCCCATGCGCCTTTAGGCTGATGGTCAGGATGGTGTAATCGGGGTGGCGATGGGGCGCTGCATTCGTATCGACAAAGGCGCGAAAAACCGGATCGGCCGCGTCATCGGCGGCAAAGCCCCCCATGCCTTGATCGCTGAAATCGGGGGGTGCGAATTGTGCCGTGATCTCGGCCAAGAGCGCCTGATCTATACCGGAAAAGAGCGGCTTGCGCGCCGCGAACTCGGCCTCTACTTGCGCGCGGATCTCGTCGATGCCTGTCTCATGGACCGTGATCTTGATGCGCGCCTTGTACTTGTTGTCGCGCCGCCCGAGCAGGTTATAGACCGCCACCACCGCCTCCAGATAGGGGAGGAGGTCGGCCATCGGCACCCAGTCGGCCAAAACCTTGCCGATCATCGGCGTCCGGCCCAAGCCGCCACCCACCAGAACCGCGGCCCCCAATTCGCCGTCGCGCCGCACAAGGCGCAGGCCGATATCATGGGCGGCCGTCACCGCGCGGTCATCGGCATGGCCTGTGACCGCCACCTTGAACTTGCGCGGCAGGAACTGAAACTCCGGGTGGTCGGTCGACCATTGGCGGATCAGTTCCGCGATGGGGCGTGGATCGGCCACCTCATCTGCCGCGGCACCCGCGAAATGGTCGGCGGTCACATTGCGAATGGTGTTCCCGCTTGTCTGGATCGCATGCATGCCGACATCGGCCAATGCCGCCAGCATATCGGGCACATCGCGCAATGCGGGCCAGTTGAACTGGATGTTCTGGCGCGTGGTGAAATGGCCATAGCCCCGGTCCCAGCGCTCGGCGATCATCGCCAGTTGCCGCATTTGCGCGGAATTGAGCGTGCCGTAAGGGATCGCCACCCGCAGCATATAGGCATGAAGCTGCAAATAGAGACCATTCATCAGGCGCAGCGGCTTGAATTCATCCTCGGTCAGCGACCCGTCGATGCGGCGCGCGACTTGGGTACGAAACTGCGCCACGCGGGCGCGCAGGAAATCCGCGTCGAATTCGGAATAGCGATACATCAGGCGCGCTCCTGCTTGCCATGGGCGTAGTTGGAGGGGCCGCGGGTGCGAAACACCTCGCGAAAATGGATGGGTTCGGGGCCTTTGGGGCCGACCTTGGCATCGGCCAGATAGGCACCCACCACCTCATGCCCGCGCGCGGCCGCATCCAGCAGATGCAGCTCGGCTGTCGCCGCATCGGTGATCAGCAGCGCCTTGTCATGTTGCCGCGTCCATCCGCCATCAGGGGCAAGATAGACGACATCGCCTTCCAAGAGTGCATTGGCGGTCAGGACTTTCGGCTTATCGGCTGCGGACATCAGGCAAACTCCTCGGACAATTGGGGCAGGGCGGCCTCGGCTGCGCGGGGCGCAAGCCCATAAAGCAAGATCACAGGGCTGTTGCCGCCCGCCTCGGCCAAGGCATTTGGCAGGCGGGCAAGGGTCGTGGCGATCACGCGCGCATCTGGGCGGGATACGTTTTCCACGGCTGTCACCGGGGTTTGCGGATCGGCCCCATGCATCATCAGCCGACCTTGGATAAAGCGCGCGCCGCGCTTGCCCATGTAGATCGCAGCCACCGCGCCGGGGCGGGCCAGCCCGCGCCAATCCTGCTCGGCGAAGCCTTGCATGTCGTGGCCAGTGACCAGCCGCAGGGCGCTGTTGCGGTCGCGCTTGGTCAGGCTTTGGCCGATCCCTGCTGCCGCCGCACTCGCTGCCGTGATGCCCGGCACGACCGACCATGCAATGCCCGCCTGCGTCAGCGCCGCGATCTCTTCATCCAGCCGCCCGAAGACTGCTGGATCGCCGCCTTTCAGCCGCACCACATGCGCGCCTTGGGCTGCATGTTCGACCATCAATGCGCAGATTTCGCCCTGTGACATGGAGGGGCCAAAGCCCTCTTTGCCGGCATCGATGATCAGCGCTTCGCGCCGGGCAAGCTCGAGGATCGCTTGCGGCACCAGCCGGTCATGGATCACCACATCGGCTCGGTCGAGCAGGCGACGCGCTTTCAGCGTCAATAACTCCGGGTCGCCCGGGCCCGCGCCCACCAAATCGACTCGTCCGGGTGCAGGGGCCGCCGCAAGATGGCGCGAAAGCAGTGCCGAAAGCGCCGGCGCAAGGCCGCTTTCCCCCTCTTTTTCAATGACCTGCGGCGCGGTGTCGAAATAGAATTCCGCCCAGAATTCGCGCCGCTTGCGCCCCATCGGCAACGCCTCGGCCAGCTTGCGAAACCCCTTGCCGACACGGGCGGCGACGCCCAAGGAGGGGGCAAGCCGCGCCTCCAGATCGGCCTTGATCGCGCGCGCCAGCACCGGGGCAGCACCCTCGGTGCCGATGGCGATGGTCACCGGGTCGCGGTCGACGATGGCAGGCGTGATGAACTGGCTGTCCTCAAGATTGTCGACCAGATTGACCAAGGCGCCGTCGGCGCGCGCCAATTTGGCCACACGGCGATCCTCGACCGGGTCATCCGTCGCGGCGTAGACCAGCGCCGCGCAAAGCGCGTCACCGGGGCCAAAGGGGCGCGTGATCAGCGTGATCTGTCCCTTGGTGGCCAAATCCTGCAACGCGGGGTCGGGTGCCTCGGTGATCACGCTCAGGCGCGCGGTGGTCTTGCGCAAGATGCGCAATTTGGCCAAGGCGGTCTCACCGCCGCCCGCGATCACGACACGGCGGCCTTGCAAGGCCAGAAAGATCGGGAAGTGGTCCATCGCGCGCTCCGACCAAGGGTGGGTTGCGCTATATGTAGAATAATTTCCTGAATTTTGGCAGATACCCCTTGCTGAAAGGGACATATGTTTTTACCAATCGTGAAATCATCAAATCCCGTTCTGCCGCAAAGGGCCACCAAAGATGACTGTCCAGATCGACGCGCTTGACCGGAAAATCCTCGCGGCCCTGCAAGCGGATGCTTCGCGCTCTCTCGATGATATCGCGCGCATCGTGGGCTCGTCCAAGACGCCGGTCTGGAACCGGATTCGCAAGCTGAAAGAGGCGGGCGTGATCGGCCAGCACACAGTTTTGCTCGATGCCGAAAAGCTGGGGTTCGAGGCGTGTTTCTTCGTGTTGATCCGGACATCCGAGCATGAGGCCGATTGGCAGTATCGTTTCCTTGCCGCGCTCAAGGCCCGCCCCGAGGTGATGGAGGCGCATCGCTTGGCCGGTGAGATTGATTATATCCTCAAGGTGCGTGTGCCCAATGCCCGCGCCTATGACGCCTTCTACCAAGCCCTGATCTCGGAGGTGCGGATCTACAACGTCACCGCGCTGCTCTCGATGGAGGAGATCAAGGCCAGCCCGCTTTTGCCACTATGACCACGGCATTGGCCCGAGGGACGGGGTGCGCATGAGCGCGATCTTGCAACAGCATTTGCCGACCATCCCATGGCTGGTGCCCGCCCTTGCGCGGCTGCCGGGGGTCTTGCCGCTCAGCATGGCGGAGTGGCTGGTGGTCGATGATGCTTTTGGCGGTCAAATGGCGCTGCGCGACCAGCTTTTGGCTGAGCGCCCGGATGCGGTTTATGCGATGACACCGGGGGCCGAAGCGGCGGCAGAGGCGCTTTTGGCCCTGATCCTCGATCACTTGGGGCCGGGATATCAGCGCCAAGGTAATCGGGTGATCCGCCCCGATGGTGTGGCGGTGGCGCTTGACGGGGCGCCGCCCCTGATCACC
>JAQCLA010000001.1 GCA_027592105.1 Pseudomonadota bacterium
GCGCGATTGGAAAGATGAAAAGCCGAAGTAACCCCATCTCGGCACGGGCATCATTCCAATTGTCACGATGAAGCAACATAAAAACGCGGCAACGAACGCGACAATTTTCTCGCAGCACAAACGGCAAAGCCCCCCGCGAGGGAGGCTTATTGTTCTGATATTTATAAGAAATTTTTTGGTTGCGGGGGTGCGCAACCGCCGCTGTCGGACCAGCATATGGTGTTGACCAGCAAACTATTTGCCTAGAACGCGCTCCCTTTGATCTTTTTCAGCTCTTCTTATGGTCAGACGAAGTAGCGTTTGCAAAGCATAACGTGTTCGTCTGACCTGATGAATTCGATTGAGCAGGGTATACTTCAGAAAAAGGCCTGCAACCCTGTCTGTGCCCGGCCAAGGATCAGCGCATGGACGTCGTGGGTTCCCTCGTAGGTATTGACAGTTTCGAGGTTCACCATGTGACGCATGACGGGGAAGCTATCGGAAATGCCGTTGCCGCCATGCATGTCACGCGCCATGCGCGCGATGTCGAGCGCTTTGCCACAGTTGTTTCTCTTGAGCAGGCTGATCATTTCCGGCGCCGCACGGCCCATATCCATCAACCTTCCCACACGCAAAACGGCCTGTAGGCCAAGGGTAATCTCGGTTTGCATATCGGCCAGTTTCTTCTGGAAGAGCTGCGTTTGCGCCAAGGGGCGGTCGAACTGTTTCCGATCGAGGCCGTATTGACGCGCCGCATGCCAGCAGGCCTCCGCCGCGCCCATCACGCCCCAGCCAATGCCATAGCGGGCCCGATTCAAACATCCAAACGGCCCTTTAAGGCCCTGAACGCCGGGTAACAGCGCATCCTCGGAAACCTCGACATTTTCCATTACGATCTCGCCGGTCACACTTGCCCGAAGCGAAAGCTTGCCGCCGATCTTGGGCGCGCTCAGACCCTTCATGCCTTTTTCCAGCACGAAGCCCCGAATCTTGCCATCATGGGCATCCGATTTTGCCCAGACGACGAAAACATCGGCGATAGGCGCGTTCGAAATCCACATTTTCGATCCGCTGATGCGATAGCCACCATCGATCTTTGTGGCGCGCGTCTTCATACCGGCTGGATCGGACCCGGCATCTGGCTCTGTCAGGCCGAAACAGCCGATCAGTTGACCCATCGCCAGACCCGGCAGGTATTTCTGCTTCTGCACCTCGGACCCATAGGCGTAAATCGGATACATCACGAGGCTCGACTGCACGCTCATCATGCTGCGATAGCCGGAATCGATGCGCTCGATCTCGCGGGCGACAAGACCATAGGTCACATAACCCGCGCCCAAACCGCCATATTCCTCGGGGATGGTCGTACCAAGCAGACCTGCCTCGCCCATCTCGGCGAAGATCTCAGGGGTGACGGCTTCGTCGCGATAGGCTTGGGTCACGCGTGGGGCCAGCTTGTCTTGAGCAAAGGCCTGTGCCGCGTCGCGTAGCATCCGCTCGTCCTCCTCCAACTGATCTTCGAGGAAAAAGGCGTCATCCCATTTGAAAGGTCCCAGATCTGGCCCCATTCCAGGCTTTACTGTCATTTTCAGATCGCCATCCATGTTCGCTCTCCTTATGTCTGCGCAGCCGCATGGCGGCCGGCTAGGTACCCAAAGGCAATTGCAGTCAATAAGCCATTTCCGGACAGATAGCCCTCGACGGCTGGGCCAGACACGCCACAGGCTGCCCCACCCGATGCAAAAAGATTTGGCAATGTCGTGCCATCGGCCCTCATCACACGTGCGTCATCTGCGATGACCAACCCACCTTGCGTGTGAAAAAGCGCGCCTGTTACCTTTACGGCGAAAAACGGACCCGACAAGGGCGGTGTCACCGTGAAGTCGCGACCCTGCGCATCGGTTCCATCGCCCTTGGCCAAGGCTTGCACCTCGGCGATGGTCGCGGCCAATGCCGCCTCGGACAGGCCTGTCGCGGTGGCCAATTCCGCCACAGTCGCACCAGTTTTGATCGCACCGGCGGCCACCGCTTCGCGATAATCGGGAAAGCCCGCGACCGCGAAATCATGGCGCGCTTGATCGTAGATATTCCAAGCGACCCGTCCAGTTTGATCAATGACCTTGACCGCCTGTTCGGAATAGCCGCCCATCTCGTTGGAAAAGCGGCGGCCGTCCGAATTCACTTGGATAGCACCCTGCATCATCAAGGCCCATGAGATCAAAATCCCATGGGGATGTGCCAGTGAACCATGTCCCTGATAGCCCGAAAGATGTTTCAATTCAGCGCCAAGCGCCTGACCCCAAGCAACGGCGTGGCCGGTATTGCCGGCATGACCATAATATTCGCCACCTGCGATCTGGGGGATATGTTCGGCCACCATCTGCGCGTTGCCGCCATACCCGTTGCAAGCCAAGATCAAGGTCTTGCACCCGATCACCTCGCAAGTGCCATCAGGGCGCATGACGCCCACAGCATGCGCCTTGCCATCGGTACCAACATAAAGCGTTTCAGCCAAGGCATCGGTGACAAGCGCGATATCTGCTGCGATGACCGCGGCAAGCAAGCGCGCCTCGAGCGCCGCGCCGGTTTTTTCGGGTACTGCATGCATCCGGTGACGGGCGTGGCCTGGATAGAGGAAATCATCCAGCACATGCCACTCTACCCCTGCGGAATCGGCCAACCACTCCATGGCGGGGCCAATCGTCTGTGCCGCCAAACGGGCAAGGCGAGCATCGGATTTTCCATAAGACTTGGCCATCAGATCGGCACAGAACAGGTCGGGCGTATCGTCTGTGACGCCGATCGCTGCCTGAAACCGCGTTGCGGGTGCAGGGACAAAGCCCGACGACATCGAGGTCGACCCAGAAGGGGAGGCATCACGCTCCAACACCACGACTTGCGCGCCGCTTTCAGCCGCAGCCAATGCCGCCGTCAAACCCGAGGCACCCGCCCCGATGATCAGCACATCCGTCGTGAAATCAGCAACCGGGATATCGTGGCTGATCGCGGGCATCACGCGGCCTCGATCATGCTTTGCGCCTGTGCGCAGGTGATGACCTTGCCGACGGTCGACAGATCGGCGATCGCGCTGTCATGGGTGGCTTGCGAGAAGGCCGCGCATCCATCCGACAAGACCACGGTCTGGAAATCGCGCACATGCGCGGAGCGCACGGTCGAGGCCACACCACCATTGGTCACGATCCCACAGACAAACAAGGTATCGATCCCCGCCTTGCGCAGGCTGAATTCCATGCGCGTTTGATAAAAAGCGGAATACGCGACCTTTTCCACCGTGAGATCGGCGGGCTGCAATTCATCGACCAGCGCATGACCCCAGCCACCGGGTGTGAAATCCCCCTTGCCTAAAAAGGGTCGGATCGATTTCAGATGCGGCGCGATAAAGGGCTCCCCCCCTTTACCGGGCACCAATGTGAACTGAGTCGAGACAATCCAGCCACCCTTTGCGCGCAGCGCATTGGCGACGGGCAACACCCGCGCAGGCAACGCCGCGATGGCATCCGAGGTCTGCCCACCGCGTGCATATGCGCCCTTGGGGTGCAAGAAGTCGTTTTGCAGATCAACGATCAATAAGCCCGTACGGGCAGGGACCAGATCAAAATCCATCGCTTACACCTCCGGGCGAATAACGAGATTGCCAAATGAATCGACCACTGCATACAGGCCGGGATCAACAAAGATCGTAGTATCGGGCTGCTCCAAGATCGCTGGGCCTGCGATGCGTTCGCCCACCGCCAATGACAGCCGATCATATAGCCCGGCTTGATGAAACGCACCTTCGGCCCACACCGTCCGCGTTCCGATACGACAGGCATCGGCAGGCTTGCCATCTTTCGGCGCGAATACCGCCATGTCAAAGGCCGGTCGCCGCCCGATCACCGTGACACGGTAATTCATAACGCGTACAGGGATACCGTCCAAAAGCCGTCCATATGCCGTGCGATAGGCGGTGTTGAACGCGGTTTGGATCGCTTCAGTCGTCAGCCCATCTGCTGGGTCGACAGCGACGGCAACCGTGTGTGTTTGGCCCAGATAGAGCATATCGAATTCAAACACCCGATCGATACGTGCAAAGGCTGCGCCGGCCGAGGTGACGACAGTCTCTGTTGCGTCGGCCACGCTTTGCAATTCCCCCCCCAAGGCGACGGCATCGATGCTGGACAAAAGCCGATTCACGGTCTGAACGCGGTCATGGCGCATATCGGCCACGACACAGCCCAAGGCCGATGTCACACCAGGAAAGCGCGGCACCAACGCCGAGCCAAGACCGACCTCCTTGATCAGAGCGCCGGTATGCAGCGCACCGCCACCGCCAAACGGCATTGCGGCGAATTTCGCCGGATCATGCCCCTTCTCGATGGAAACAAGCCGGATCGCCCCCGCCATCTTGGCGTTAGCCAAACGCAAGATGGCCTCTGCCGCCTCCTCCACACTGATGCCGAGTAGCTCCGATAGGTTCTTGCGGATCGCTTCGCGTGCAGCCTCCACATCGAGACGGTCCAACTTGCCACCGATAGGGCGATCGGGGTTGATGCGGCCAAGGATGAGGTTGGCATCCGTCACCGTGGGCCGCGTGTTGCCCAAGCCATAACAGACCGGACCTGGATCAGAGCCCGCTGATTCCGGACCAACGGTCAAAAGGCCGCTGACATCGAGCGATGCGATTGATCCGCCACCTGCGCCGATGGTGGTGATCTCGATCATCGGGGTGCGCACGACCATTCCGAAATCGATCGCAGTTTGCGGTGTCAGGGCTGCAACGCTTTCGGCCACGAGCGAGACATCGAAGGATGTGCCGCCCATGTCACAGGTCACGATATTCTCAAATCCTGCCGCCGCAGCGATCGCTTGTGCCGCGATCACACCTGCTGCCGGGCCAGACAAAGCCGTGCGGACAGGGAAATCCTTGGCGGTACCCACACCCATCACGCCGCCGTTGGACTGCACGATCAGCAATTCCCCATCAAAGCCTTTGGCATCAAGACCCTGCTCCAGCCGGTCGAGGTAGGACGAAACCACAGGCTGCAGATAGGCGTTCAGCGTCGCGGTCGACAGCCGCTCGAACTCGCGGATCTCGGGCAAGATCTCGGTGGCGCCCGTCACATAGGTCGTGGGCCAAACGCTGCGCACGGCCTCGACCGCGATGCGTTCATTCTCGGGGTTGGCGTAGCCATTGATGAAAAAGACGCAGACCGCCTCGCATCCCGCCTCGGCCAGCGCGCGGGCTTGGCGCTTTACCGCTTCGGGATCGACCGCCTCAAGGATCGTGCCATCGGCAAGTACACGTTCGGCGACCTCGACACGGTCGGGGCGGGCCACGACCGGCACAAAGGCCCCGCGCAGCCCCCACGTGGTGGGACGATCACGGCGGCGCATCTCCAAGACGTCCCGAAAACCCTCGGTCGTGATGATGCCCGTGCGCGTGCCTTTTCGTTCCAACAGCGCGTTTGTGCCAACGGTCGTGCCATGCACAACTGTGCGAATATCGGCGAAATCGGCAACCTTGCGGCCGATACCTTCGATAAAGCCTTTCGACTGATCACCGCGGGTTGACGGAACCTTGGTCGTTTCGACCTGCCCGGTTGCTTCGTTGAAAACGAAGACATCGGTAAAGGTGCCGCCGACATCGACGCCGATCACGATTGTGCCGCTCATGCTGCGCGCTCCTTGCGAAGGGCTGCTGTCGCGCCCGCATCCAATGTTCCATCCGCAGCGATCACAACGCCGTAGCTGTCGCGCGCAACCGCGGCACTGACATAGCCCAGCGTCACATCGGCCAGCACCGCCTCGGGGGGGCGATCAAGCGCATTGCCATACCCACCACCGCCGGGTGTTTCCAACCGCAGCTTCTGGCCACGCGTGATATGAATCCCGACCATTTTCGAGACCATCGGCGGGGTATGCTCGCCATCGGCCTGTTCATACACAAAGCGGTTGGTGGCCGCATCGCCGCCGCCCACTATCCCGCGCGGCGCAACCTTGCCGCGTTCACCGAACAAGAAGACATCGGCGTTCGCTTCCAACAGCGCGATCTCATAGATCGCGCCAAGGCCCCCACGATACCGCCCGGCACCGCCCGAATCCTCGCGCAGGGCCCATTTTGTGAAGCGGACGGGATAGGCCGCCTCCAAGATCTCGAGCGGTGGAATAGTCGCGGTCGAGATCGGCGCATTGCCATGGTTCAAACCATCGCCTGTCCCATGCGCGCCATGCCCACCCCCAAAGAAAGAGAACATCACCCAACGCGCACCATTTGCACGGTGGCCCGCCAACGACAGCGCATTGATCGTGCCATAGGCACAGGCCATCGCGTCCTCGGGAGCGACCTGGGTGATCGTTTGGAACATGACATCGATCAGGCGCAAGATGGTCTCGGTATAGCCGCCAACAGGTTTGGGCGCCTTGACCGAAAGAAGCGAGCCTTCATCGATGCGGAATGTCACAGGTTCAAGCACCCCCGCGTTTGCGGGCACATCCCCGAAGATATGCTTCAAGGCGACGTAACAGGCCGCAATCGTCGTGGCGCGCGAGATATTCACCGGCCCCTGACACGCAGCCGATGAGCGCGTAAAATCAAGGATCATCTTGTCGCCATCGATGGTCATATCGAGGGCGATCTTGAGCGGAACGTCGTCAATCCCGTCGTTGTCGAGCCAATCTTCGGCCGAATAGGTGCCTGATGGCAAGCCAGCGATCTTGGTGCGCATCATCGTCGCTGCGCGAGCCTTGAGCGCTGCCAAAGCATCGCGGGCCGTTTGCACACCATATTCATCCAACAGGGCATTCAGGCGCTTTTCGCCCAGATCCATTGCGTTGATCTGCCCGTTGAGGTCACCATAGAGCGACATCGGCTGGCGCGAATTGGACGACAAGATATCGACCACATCTTGTCGAAACTGGCCCCGATCATAGAGCTTAACCGGCGGGATCAATATCCCTTCCTGAAAGCACTCAGTCGCCGCTGGGTTATAGTTGCCCGGGACGTTTCCACCGACGTCATGCCAGTGCCCGACGGATGCGAGATAGCAAAACACCTCGCCATCGCGGAACACGGGTTTGACGAGACGAAAATCCGACAAATGCGTGCCGCCATCGTAGGGATCGTTGAAGATCCACACATCGCCTTCGTTGACACCGCCCTGCGCCGCCGCCTTCTTGATGACAGCCTTGACCGCAAAGGCCATCACCCCCACGAAAATCGGCAGCCCGGATTTGCCCTGTACCAGCGTGTCGCCGTTTTCGGCGTCATACAGGCCATGGCTTGCATCATGCGCCTCAGCGATGATCGGGTTGAATGCCGAACGGAACAATGTCGCATCCATTTCATCGGCGATCTGCTCGAAGCGGCCCTTGAGAATGGCAAGTGTGACGGGATCAATTTCCATAGGAATTCCCTTTTTTGAGCATGTCGCCGGTCCCGATGACATCGTTTAGGCCAGAGAAATCGAACATGCGGTCTTTGAAACCTTCGTTGGATCCGGTGGAGATGAGGCCGCGGTAATAGTCACCCGCCGTTTTCGCTAAGGCGCGCACGACGCCACCGGGGAAAATGACCAATGAAAACCCAAGGCTTTGAAGATCGGCTGTGCCATGGATGGGGGTTTTGCCGCCCTCGACCATATTTGCCATCAAGGGAATACGCCCGGCAAAGCGCGCGGCGATCGCCTCGAGTTGTGCGCGGGTCTGGGGCGCTTCGATGAAGAGGATATCGGCACCTGCCTCGATGTAGAGCGCTGCACGATCGCAGGCCGCCTCGAACCCTTCGACGGCAATCGCATCGGTGCGCGCGATCACCAGTGTCGCCTCGCTGGTGCGCGCATCGACGGCGGCACGAATTTTCCCGGCCATTTCCGTGTCCGAGATCAGCGTCTTGCCATCCAGATGGCCACACCGTTTGGGCATGGTCTGATCTTCAAGCTGCAGCGCATTTGCGCCTGCACGCTCGAACACCCGCATGGTGCGCTGCACGTTCAGCGCATTGCCGAAACCATTGTCGGCATCCACGATCAACGGCATCGAAACGCGGTCACGGATCAATGCGATTGTGTCGGCCACCTCGGCCATCGACACGAGGCCAATATCGGGACGCCCGAAGCGGGTATAGGCTATGCCCGCACCCGAGAGATAGGCCGCCTTGGCCCCGGCTTGTTCCGCGATCAGCGCCGTCAACGCATCGCAAACACCCGGCGCCAGCAAGATATCCGGCCCGCTCAACAGGGCTTTGAGTGTCATTGACTTGGTCCTTTGTCATCGGTGGCAAAGCGTTTTTTCAGATAAGGCACAAGGCCGCCTGCCTGAATGATTGCACGCAGGTTCTCAGGCATCGGATCAAGTGGCAGTGCGATCCCCTTGACCGTCAGTTGCAAAACCCCGCCATCGGCATCCAGCGTCGCAAGATCGCCATCTAACACGCCGTCGATGCTGGGTGCGATCAACACGGGCAGGCCCAGATTGACGGCGTTGCGATAGAAGATTCCAGCGAAGGATAGCGCCACCACACCGGCAACCTGCAGGTGGCGCAGCGCTTCGGCGGCCTGTTCGCGCGACGAGCCCGCGCCGAAGTTACGCCCGGCGACCACGATATCGCCCGGCTGCACGCTGGGTGCGAAATCAGGGCGCGCTGCTTCCAGGCAATGGGCGGCAATCGCCTCGATTCCGCCGCGCATATATTGGCCGGGCGCGAGCTGATCGGTATCGATATCGTCACCCAAAAGGAAAATCCGCCCGCTCATGCCAGCATCTCCCTTGGGTCGATGATGTGACCCGCGACTGCGGCGGCGGCCACGGTTAAGGGAGAACCAAGCCAGACCTGCGAGGACGCCTCGCCCATCCTGCCTTTGAAGTTGCGCGCCGTCGAAGAGATACAGGTCACATCGGCACCGAGCCGATATGTTCCATAGCCCGCGCAGATGCCACAGGCATTGGGCAATATCTTTGCGCCAACCGCCTCGAAGATGGACATGATCCCATCGGCCTCGGCCCGGTCTTGATCGCGCTTGGAAGAGGGAGCCACCAAAAGATCCACCCCTGCCGCCAGTTTGCGTCCCTTGAGGATGCGCGCGGCGGCCTGAAGGTCTTCGTATTTGGCCCCTGTGCATGCGCCGACATAGGCCACGCTGATCGTGGTCTTGCCTGCCGCATCGGCGGGCATCGCGTTGGCCGGCGAATGCGGGGCGGCGACCTGTGGGGCAAGCGTCGTGGCATCAAAGATGTGATGTTCGAGCACCGAGGCCCCTTCATCGCTATGCAGATCGGAAAGATCAGGAACACTGCCGCCAACACTACGCAAAAAGGCCGCTGTGACATCATCCGGGGCAACAAGCCCGGTCTGGCCGCCGAGTTCGGCAGCCATATTGGACAGTGTCATGCGTTCTTGCATCGACAGCGCGCGGATCGCCTCGCCGGTGTATTCCACGGCCTGATACTTGCCGCCATCCATACCCAGACGCCCACATAAGGCCAGCATGATGTCTTTTGCCATCAACCCGTCACCCAGGCGGCCGGTCCATTCGACCAAGATCGTCTCGGGCACCTTCACCCAGATCTCGCCCGTCGCAAGCACACCTGCCATTTCGGTGGCGCCGATCCCGAACATAAAGGCGCCCATCGCACCGCCCGTGGGCGAATGGCTGTCACCGCCTACTGCGAACATGCCAGGCCGTAGCTGGCCGCTTTCGGGCAGAACCACGTGGCAGATGCCAAGCCCGTCGTGAAAACGCACACCTGTCCGGCGCGCCCAATCCCGCGTCATGGCAAGGATCGCGGCCCCCTCCTCCGTATCGCCCGGAACGAAATGGTCGGCGACAAGCACAATTTTATCTTTGTCCCAAAGCCCAACGCCCAAATCCTGCAAGATCGGCGCGACACGCCGCGGCCCTCCCGAATCGTGAATCATCGCCAGATCCACTCGCGCGGTGACGACATCGCCGGGTGTCACGTGATCGCGGCCTGCAGCGCGCGCGATAATCTTTTGTGCCAAGGTTTGTCGCATCAACTTGTCCCCTCCTCCGCCGCCCAGAGCGGACCGTCAGAGCCCGCCTTGCGCGTCATGGACATCTCAATGTGGTAAAGGTCGGGGCGGTAAAGCGCCCGAATATATTGCAACGCGCGATCATCAGCGCTGCGCGCGATGCGGCGCACCTCCAATAAGGGTGCGCCTGCGTTCACCTCGAGTGCCTGCGCGGTATCGGGCGCGGCCAGCGTCGCCGATACTGTTTGACGCGCCGATGCGACAGGATGGCCCGCTTGCTCCAAAAGCGTCAGCATCGCAGTCGATGCCAGTGCGGTGGCGTCGAATTCGCGGCCCACATCGGCGGGCAGGAAGCAGACGAGATAAGACATCGGCACACCATCGAGCGTGCGCACACGGACCGAACGCTGCACCTCTGCCCCGTCATCCAACTCCAATGCGCTGGCGATATCGGGACCGGCATTTAGGTATTCAAACGACAAAAGCCGCACTTCGGTCGTGGCCTGCATCATGCTGATATTCTCAAGCCAGCCATCGATCGAGGTACGCACGGCACTGGCGCCGGCACGCTCCAAGACCCTCGTGCCGCGCCCGCGTTCCCGCTTGACCAACCCGGCCTCGGCCAGTTCGTCTAGTGCCCGCTTCGCTGTAATGCGCGACACGCCATAATCGCGCGATAAATCGAACTCCCCCGGCAAAACGGTCCCTGGCCCAAACTCACCGCTGTCGATCCGGTTTTGCAACTGCACCAGCAATTGCTGGTAGAGAGGCACCGGCGACGCCGGGTCCAGCCGTGTCGGAGCGCATGGCTCGGCGACAGAGTAGGCCGCAACGTTCACGGCTGAGATGCAAGGTTGGTAACGCTCATACACCTAATGATATAACATTAAGTCATTAGGGCAAGGCCGATTATGCGTGATCGCTTTTCTCTGCCGCGTCCAGCATCTCGTGGACCACCGCCCGGCGCGAGGTCAGTGGCGTGGGATATGCCACACGGCTATGGGTCAGCCCCAAGCCCAACACGGTTTCCGCCAGCTTATAGGTCAGGGGGCCGGGGTTCACGACGGGCACAGGCAGCCGTGCGGCCAGATAGGCATGTGCCTGATGCATTGTGGTTGAACCCAAAAGGATCACATCGGCCCCATCCTCTTCGATACAGCGTCGCGCAACCGCTTCGAGGGCGGGGAAGATGTCGCTTTCCTTGCCTGCCATCAAGGCTTGGTTGTCCGGTGTGGCATCGATCCATCGAATGGAGGCGCAGTGGTGTTGCACGCCAAGTTCAGTCAGTGTCTTGCGATACAGATGTTGCCAATGTGGCCACATCGCGATGATCGAGAATTTATGGCCCAGCATCATCGCCATCAAAACCGACGCACGACCGGGGCCGATCACCGGGATGGATAATTCAGAACGCAACCCTGCCATGCCGCTATCCGACATCGTGTCGATGCAAACGGCATCAAAGCCGCGGGCCTCAGCCTCAAGGCCCGCTTCCAAGGCGCCCAGTTCAGCCAAGACCATATCGGAGGCACTAACATAATTGCGCGGCGCGACGCGCACGGACTCGAAAACAAACTCGATGTTGGGACCAAGCTCCACCGCGTTGAGCTGTGCGCGCCGTTGGTCGCGGTTCTCTTCACTCATCGGGAAAGGAACGATTACAAGAACGCGTTTCATCTCAGGCTCCTATCTGCTTGCAGCTTCGCTCATGGCGGGCCTAAGCTGAGAAGCAATCAGGAAAACGCGTGAGGGGCAAGGCATGGACAGTCTCGGTAAAGTGGCGGATTTCGCCGCCAATACGGTGACGGCCACGATATCGGGTGATGTGTTGAGCCGCACGGCACTGATCCTTGCCGATTGTATCGGAGCAATAGTAGGCGGTGCCGCCGAACCGGATGTCGCTGCCTTGCGCCGTCGGCAGGTCGGCGCCGGGCCCGCTTTGCTTATTGGCACCGATCAAACCCGCCCTGCAGGCATGGCAGCGCTTTTGAACGGCACGGCAGGCACCACCTTGGAAATGGATGAGGGCAACCAGTTCTGCAAAGGTCATCCCGGCATGCACACCGTGCCCGCAGCACTTGCCATATCGGCGGGACGCGATGTGTCGGGTGCGGATTTTCTGGCAGCAGTGGCGACAGGCTATGATGTCGGCGCACGGGTCGGAATCGCCACCCGACTGCGCCCATCCATGCACCCGCATGGGACATGGGGGACCATTTGTGCCGCGACCGCTGTAGCCCGACTGCAAGGAGCGGATGCCGCGCAGATGCGCCATGCCATCAGCCTGTCTGCGAGCCTTGGTTTATCCACATCGCGGCGCACGATGCTGGAGGGCGGCACGGTACGCAACGTGTTCGCCGGTGTCTCTGGCCAAATGGGTGTGCTTGCAGGCGATATGATCGCAGCGGGTTATACGGGCGACCATGACGGCGTGGCGCAGGTGTTCGGGCATGTCGTGTCGGACAGCTTTGACTCCGAGGCATTTGCCGCCGATCTCGGCACCCGCTGGGAGGTCAGCCGTAATTATTTCAAGATGCATTCATGTTGCCGCTACAACCATGCGGCCCTTGATGCCTTGGCCATGCTGCGAGCGGCGCATCGCTTCGATACTGATGAGATCGCGGGTGTTGTCGTCGAAACCTATGCGCTGGCCGTGGAACTCAACGACCCCACGCCCAAGAATGTCTTGGCAGGCAAATTCTCTGTCCCCTTCGCCATCGCAACCGCCTTGGTCAATGGTACGACGCAGGTGCAAAGCTTTACCATGCCCAATGTCGAAAACCCGGAGATCCTTGCGCTGGCCCAAAAGGTCAGTGTCATCGAAGACCGGGCGATGACCGCGATGCTACCGCATAAGCGGCCCGCACGGGTCAGCGTGACACTGTCCGATGGTCGTTGCCTGCAAGCGGCGACCGAGACCAACCGTGGTGATTGGTCCGATCCTTATCCGGCGACGGAAATCCGCGAAAAATACCTCTCCTTGACGACACGGCTGTGGCGCGAAGAGGCCGCGATCCGCATTTGGGACCATGTGATGGCGCTGGCGGATGCGCCCAGCCTCGACCCGCTGTTTTCGGAAATGGCGCAAGCGCCGCGCGAACCATCGAAGGATACTCAAAAAGATGCGTGAAATCGTCATCGGGGCCGCACAGATGGGCCCCATCCAACGCGCCGACACCCGCGAAGCTGTGGTGGCACGTATGCTCGCGCTGCTTGATCAGGCAAAGGATGCAGGCTGTCAGCTCGTCATCTTTCCCGAGTTGTGCCTGACCACCTTTTTCCCGCGATGGTATATTGCCGACCAGGCTGAGGTGGATAGTTGGTTCGAGACCGAGATGCCCAATGCCGCAACCCAGCCACTCTTCAACCGGGCGCGCGCGCACAGCATCGCGATATCCATCGGCTATGGCGAATTGACGCCAGATGGGCGTCATTTCAACACCCAGATCCTGACCGACAGACAGGCAAATATTATCGGCAAATACCGCAAGATCCATTTGCCTGGGCATGATGAATACGACCCTGAACGCAGTTTTCAGCACCTTGAAAAGCGGTACTTCGCACCCGGAGATTTGGGCTTTCCTGTGTTTCGCAACATGGATGCTTGGATGGGCATGCTCATCTGCAACGACCGTCGCTGGCCCGAGGCCTATCGCGAGATGGGGCTGCAAGGGGTCGAGTTGATCGTCCTGGGCTACAACACACCCTCGGGCAATTCGCAAAACGCCGATGAGACACCTGAGATGCGCGACTTCCACTCCGATCTGTCGGTGCAGGCGGGGGCCTACCAAAACTCGGCCTTCGTGGTTGCCGTGGCCAAGGCCGGGAACGAAGACGGCCACCCCCTGAATGGCGGCAGCGTAATCGTATCGCCCGATGGCGTGATCTTGCAAAAAGCCAAGACGCTGGGTGACGAGCTTTTGGTTCAGGCATGCGATATGGATGCCACCGCTTTCGGCAAAGCGTCGGTGTTCGATTTCAAACGCCACCGCAGGATCGAACACTATGGCCGGATCGCCACGCAAACCGGGGTGATCTATCCCGACGGCAAGGAGGGCTAAAGCATGACACATGATCTGGCCATCCGTGGCGGCACTCTTGCGACCGCGACCGAAACTTTTCGTGCCGATATCGGCATCCGCGACGGGCGCATCGTCACCATCGCCGAGGCGATCACGGACGCGCAGGATGTGATCGACGCCACCGGCAAGATCGTCATGCCCGGCGGGATCGAGGCGCATTGCCATATCGCGCAAGAAAGCGGAATGGGCGTGATGACAGCGGATGACTATGAAAGCGGTTCGATCTCGGCGGCTTTCGGTGGCAATTCCTGCATCGTGCCATTTGCTGCGCAGAAGAAGGGGCAAAGCCTTGCGGATACGCTGGCGACCTATGATGGGCGCGCTGCGCCAAAATCGGTGCTGGATTGGTCCTATCACCTCATCTTGACAGACCCGACCGCCGCTGCATTGGCGGAACTGCCCGATGTTTTCGCCCGTGGCGTAACCTCGTTCAAGGTGTTCATGACCTATGCGACACGGGTCTCGGACACGCAGTTTCTCGATATCTTGTCAGTGGCGGGCCAACACGGGGCCTTGACCATGGTGCATGCCGAAAATCATGACATGCTGGAATGGATGGCAAGCCGGATGGTTGCAGGCGGCAATACCGCGCCGCGTTACCACGCCCCGTCGCGCCCCGGCTTGGCCGAGGAAGAGGCGATCAACCGTGCCATAGCGCTGGCACGGCTGGCGCAGGCACCGATTTTCATCGTCCATGTCTCGACGCCCGGCGGGGCCGAGTTGGTGGCCCGCGCCCGTGCGGCAGGTGGTCAAGTCTGGGCAGAAACCTGTCCGCAATACCTGTTCTTGACCCGCGATGATCTGGATAAGCCGGGCATGGAGGGGGCCAAGTTCATCTGCTCACCTCCGCTACGCGACACCGCCACACAAGCGGCGCTCTGGCAACATGTTCAGGCAGGGACGCTTTCGCTGGTCTCGTCCGATCATGCGCCATATCGCTATGATGACACAGGTAAATTTCAAGCGGGTCGGGATGTAACCTTCCGCCAAATCGCCAATGGCATGCCGGGCATCGAGATGCGACTGCCGCTGATGTTCTCCGAAGGGGTAATGAAAGGGCGGATTAGCATCAATCAATTCGTGGCGCTGTCTTCGACCAATGCGGCGCGCATTTATGGCATGTTGCCCCGCAAAGGCACATTGGCCATCGGGGCAGATGCCGATATCGCGATTTGGGATCCGACACAGACGCGTGTCGCGGGCGCGATGCATGACGCGATGGACTATAACCCCTTTGCCGGCATGACGGTGATCGGATGGCCCGTGACGGTGCTGGGGCGCGGGCAGCGGATCGTCGACAATGGCGCGCTGTGTGTCAAACCTGGTACGGGGCGCTTCGTCAAGCGTGCGCCGATCGATTTGACCGGGCGGGCAGGTCAGCCCGTGGCCGAACTCGATCCGGCCAACAACTTCGGAGCGACTTTGTCATGAGCGGTCCCATTTTGGTCATCAATCCAAACGCTAACCCGGCGGTCACGGCAGGGCTTGATGCCGCGATGGCCCCGTTTCGGCTATCGGGCGGCCCCGAGATTGCATGCGTGACGGTGCCCGATGGTCCGTTTGGCATCGAAAGCCAAGCCGATAGCGACGCGGCTGTCGCGCCGATGCTGGATATGATCCGCGCACGCCCCGATGCGGCGGCGATCATCATCGCCTGCTATTCGGATCCGGGCATTGATGCCGCGCGCGAGGTCGCGAAAGTCCCTGTCTTCGGGATGCAAGAAAGCGGTTTTCTGACCGCCATGTCGCGGGGTGACCGTATCGGCGTGGTCGCCATCTCCGAGGGTTCAATCCTGCGGCACCGCAAATACCTGCGCCGCATGGGGGTATTGGAGCGCATGGTCGCAGAACGCCCCTTGAACATGTCGGTGGCCGAAACCGCCTCGGGGGATGGAACATTCGCTCGGCTGCGCGTGGTCTCGGAAATACTCGTCCATCAGGATCATGCCGATGTCATCGTTCTGGGCTGTGCCGGCCTTTCGGCGCATCGGGCCAGCTTGGAAAAAGCCATCGGCAGGCCGGTTGTCGATCCGACACAGGCGGCCGTTGCCATGGCCTTGGGCGCGTTGCTGGTTCAGTCGAAGCGATAGCGCGCCTCGGCCGCATCATAGCTTTCTTTGTCGACCAAGCGTTGGCGCTCTTCGAAATCGGCTAGCCGGTTGATCACAGCACTGACATCACCTTGGACCTTCAAGACACCCAAGACCTCAGACATGGCGCGCATCGCTGCTTGCAGGGCAGTGTTGGCATAAAGCACCATAGCAAAGCCCATCGCTTGCAGCTCTGCCTGTGCGATCAGGGGTGTCTTGCCACCAACGACCATATTGGCCACCTGTGGCACCGAGAGACGCTGGGCGATGATCCGCATTTCATCGACCGAAATGGGCGCCTCGACAAAGGTCATGTCGGCACCCGCTTCGATAAAGGCTTCTGCGCGATCTAGCGCTGCCTCCAGCCCATGTATCGCGCGGGCATCCGTGCGGGCGATCAACAAGGTATTGGGGTCTTCGCGTGCATCCACGGCAGCCTTGATCTTCGAGACAGCCTCATCAAGACCAATCACCGCCTTGCCCGCGAAATGCCCGCATTTCTTGGGAAACACCTGATCTTCCATTTGCATCGCGGCCGCCCCGGCGCGCTCAATCACGCGCACGGTACGTTGCGTGTTGATGGCATTGCCAAAGCCCGTATCGATATCGACCACCAAAGGCAGATCCGTAATCTCAGAAATCGCCGAGACAGTGCTTGCAAGTTCTGTCAGGGTCACAAGCCCGATATCGGGCGCACCCAGATAAGTATTGGAGATGCCAGCGCCGGTCACATAGACCGCGTCAAAGCCCTGATCGGCGATCACGCGCGCCGTCAAAGCGTTCCCCGCACCGGGCAGGATCAATGCCTCGCGGCGTTCCATACATGCGCGAAACACACGGCGGCGCTCGGCAAGACTGCTTGTCATTCGCTAAATTCCTCGTCTTTCATCCAGCGCTCGACAGCCGAGCGACTAGAGCGCAAATGCGCCCGCATTGCTGCCTCTGCTGCATCAGGGTCGCGTGCGCGGAGCGCGTCTAAGATATTTTTATGTTCTTTTAGGGCTTCTGCAGCGCGACCAGGGCGCATCGACAGGTGGTGGCGGTAAAGGCGCAAAAGCGAGTAAAGCTCGTCCCCTAGCATACCGGTCAAGCGTGCATTGCCACAAGCGCGCAAAATAGCCTGATGAAAATCACCGTCGCCCGGGGCTTGGAAATAACCGCGCCCTTGGCGCATGGCGTCAGAGTTTTCATGCGCGCTTAACATCGCCGCAAGGTGGTCCAGATCGGCATCGGTCATCTTCGTGGCCGCTAATCGGCAGGCCATCCCTTCGAGGCTTTCGCGCACTTCCAACAAGTCAAGGAGGTCTTTCTTGCTAAGCGCCACAACCCGCGCGCCATGGTTCGACACGCGCGTAACCAGCTTGCGACCTTCGAGTTGGCCGATCGCCTCGCGCAGGGGGCCACGCGAAATACCAAAGCGGCGCGCCAATTCGCTTTCGCTCAGCCGCTCGCCGGGGCCAAGTTCGCCTTCCATGATGGCTTTTTCCAGCCGTTCCAACGCGAGGCTGGACAGGTTTTGTGCCACAAGGCGTTCTGATACATTTCCCACGCTCACCCAGCACCCTCCGTTACATTAGATCCTCTAAAATGCGCCGCGATGTCCCCGACCCGGGTTATCCAAAGTCCCTTGATTTGCGAAACAAGCGCCAAGCCCTCGTCAAGATAGCGGATACGATGCGGCATCCCGAAAAGCCAAGGGTGAAGACCCACAACCGCACAACGCCCAGCCTCCCCTGCCAGTACTGAAATAGCCTCGGCCAGCATGGCGGGCCATCGCGGCGTGGGCACACGGCGGTGCCAAAGCGCTTCGACATCATCGAGTTCGGACAGCTGCGGCACAGACACCAAGGGCGGTTGTGTCTGCATCCAATAGGGCTGGTCGTCATTGGGCCAATGCGCGACCCAATCCAAACCTGCTTCGGCCAATAGATCCAGCGTGCGCGTGCTTTCGCTGAAGTCTTGCGCGATCCATCCGTTGGGTCGGGTGCCGGTGGCGGCTTGTAGGCGATCAAGGCAATGCGCGATCAGCGCGCGCTCATCGGCCTCGGGCATCGCCGAGGTAACCATGGCATCGGCCACCGCACCATGCGCGGCCACCTCCCAATTGCGGCGCAGCGCCTCTTCGATCAGGTTTGGATAATGGTCCAGGGCGGCAGCATTCACCGCCAGCGTCGCGGTCATGCCATGCCGATCCAGTGCCTCGAACAGGCGGAAAATCCCGATTCTGTTGCCGTATTCGCGCCAAGTATGGGTTCGGTAATCAGGTTGGAACTTGCCATAGGGATCACGAAAGCGCGGATCAGCATAGCCGTCGGGAGACAGGTTGATGGGCCAATGCTCAAGATAGACCACCGGCGCCAAAGCCACACGCGCCCCATCCGGCCATTGCAAAGCCGGTCGATTATGCGCGGCGCGATAGGGGTAAAGCGCGTGATCCATCCCGGCGGCGATGCTCATGCGGCCTGCCTCCATGCATCAGACAGGTACCAATCGGCAATCTCAGCACCGGTCGCCAACCAGACGCCGGTGTGACCCGACACATAACGCAATGCGCGCTCCAACGCCCGGATGCGATGGGGCTGCCCCATGATGTAGGGATGCAGCGCAATACATACGACACGGCCCTGTTCGGCCCCTTCGCGCCAAAGCGTATCGAAATGATCGATGACCATTTGCGCGAAATCATCGGCCTCGAAGTGGTGCCGCCAGATCATCGCGTCGTTGATATCCATCTGGTAAGGTAGCGTGATCAAACTGCCTTGCCGGACCTGCATCCGCGTTGGCTGATCATCGTGATACCAATCGCAATAATAACTGATCCCGGCTTCAGCTACGAGATCGGGGGTATTGTCAGTCCATGTGGCGGCAGGCGAGAACCAGCCACGCAAGGGTTGCCCGGTCAGATTACGGTAGATCTCAACACATTCATGGATCGCGTCACGCTCGGCATGTTCGGACATGTCCCAGTGGTAGCGCGTATTGTAAAGCCCATGCGCCATGACATCCCAGCCATGCGCTTGCGCGGCCTCGAAAATCTCGGGGTAGTGCAACCAATTCGCCATGTTGAGCGACAAGGTTAAAGGGATGCCCAAGGCATCGGTCACTTCAGCCATGCGCCACAGCCCGACCCGGTTGCCAAAATCGCGCAGGCCATAGCCCAAGACGTCGGGATGAGGGGTGCGCGGCCATGCGTTGCGCCCACCCGTCAAGGGGGGCAGATACTCGTAATGCTCGACATTGGGCACCACCCAGACCGCTACGCGCGCTCCACCCGGCCATGTCAGGCGCGGCCGGTCCGTGATGGGTTGATAAGCGACGCGGGGCGTGATCATCGTGCGGGTCTCGGTACAGGAGAAAGATGATGCACCATCCCGCGGACCTTGCCCTGAGAGGCGGCACCGCCTTTTTGCCCGGTTTGGGCCTTCAGGCAGCAGATATCTTGATCACGGGCGGCAAGATCAGCGCCATTGCCAGCTCCGGCGCGGGCGATGCGGTCGATCAGGTCGATGTCACCGGGCTGACAATTTTGCCCGGCGCGATCGATGCCCATATCCATCTTGGGCATGGCATGGATATCGCCCGCCCCCGCGCACCAGAAGACGCTAAGTCCGAGACTGCGGCAGCCGCGGTCGGTGGCGTGACCACATTCATCTCCTACGTCATGAGCCCCGAACCATACGGCCCGATTTTCGATGAGCTTTGCCAAATTACGCAAAGCGGTGCGCGTATCGATTTCGGATTTCACTTCGTTATTGCAATCGAGGAACACTTGGCCGAATTGCCCGAGCTGATCGCGCGCGGGTCGCCCAGCGCCAAGCTTTTCATGAATATCCGTGGCAACGAAGGCGCCCGCCTTGGCCTGCCCGGCACCGATGACGGGTTCCTTTTCCGCCTTTTGGAGGCATTGGCCACGCATAAGGGCCTGCTTTGCCCGCATCCGGAAAACATCGAAGTTGCATGGATCTTGCGTGACCGCGTCACCGCCGCCGATCCCGAAGGCAAGGGTGGGCTGGCGACGTGGAACGCCACCCGCCCGCCCTTTGTTGAGGCGGACGCGCTGTCGCGTGCCACTTATTTCGCGCGACTGACGGGCACGCCTGTACATGCGGTCCATACCTCGTCTGGAGAAGCGCTCGATGCTGCGCTGCGCCAGCGCGCCGCCGGGTCCGATGTTTGTATCGAGACCTGCCTGCACTACCTGACGCATGATACCACAAGCGCGATCGGCGCGGTTGGCAAGGTAAACCCGCCCTTGCGCGCCCCCGCAGACCCCGAAGCGTTGTGGGCCGCGATCGGACGCGGCGATATCGATACAATCGCCACCGATCACATTCATCGCCCCATCACCTGCAAGGATGGCGGCATTTGGAAAGCGCAGCCGGGCTTTCCCGGTCTCGATGCTTTTTTGCCGGTTCTGTTGACCTATGGCTATCACAAGCGTGGCTTGCCGCTTGAAAAACTGATCCCGCTGGTCAGCGAAAACCCCGCGCGGCGGATGGGACTGCATGACAAGGGCGCGCTGCGGGCAGGCGCGGACGCCGATATAGCGGTGATCGATTTGAACGCCGATTGGATCGTTGGCAAAGAGCACATACGCAGTGATGCGGGCTATTCGATCTACGAGGGTGAGCGGATGCAGGCGCGTGTCGTGCATACTTTGTCGCGCGGTCGCTTTGTGTTGCGCGATGGCACGCTCGATGATGCGGCCATCGGCAACGGGCGCTTCGTGCGCCGTCACTTGGCATGACCACCGCTTAGGCACGCCGGCCTCGCATCGCGTAAAGCCGCCCCGTCTGACACGCGTCACCTGTCAGGCGGGCGGCATCTCCGGTGGCATCGGCACCAATGCCCAGATCCGCCTCGATCGTGAAGCGCGCGTGCATCCATGTGGCAAGGTCGGCGGCCGCAATCGGCGTGAACGGCCCCTGATTAGGGATCGCGCCCACCGCTTCGACCGCGCGCCAATGCGCGCCATAGGCCGATGTCATATTGCGCACGCTTGCCAAAACATAACCACCGGGCGCAAGAACACGGCGCACCTCGTCAAGAAAGGCCTCGGGTGTGGGCATGTGTTCCAGCACCTGCGGCAAAACCACGAGATCGACAGATCCATCCGCCTGCGGCAGTGTCCCATTCACCATCACTTCGCCATGCAGGCGTGACATGTCATGCCCTTCACGGCGCAAGCGCTCGGTCATGAAAGACAGGTTATTGGCCGATAGCTCGACAAGGGTCAGCTGCGCATCATGGCCAAGCGCGCCCATCAGCGCGGTTGTCGTTGTGCCACCCCATCCCATGACTTCGACCACCTTTGCCCCGCTGGGCAATGCCGGCAAAAGCGACATCTCGACCGCCGTTGCCTCACCCTGCCTGCGCGAGACATAGACACCCGCCAAGGGTGATTTGGCCCAAACCGAATAGCCACGGAAATCGGCCAGCTGGTCCCAACGCCAATGCGCGGGGTTCCACTCGGCATAGGGATTCGCGTCATTGCGGATCTCCCAATAAGGATAGGCGGCGGCAGGTTTTACCGGATAGCAGCTTGCAGAAGGGCGTTCGAATTTTTCCAAGCTGAAAATTTCATGTATCGGGCGGCGCGGCGCCTTATTTTTAGGCGCTGTGGCCTTAGCCCGACCAATGGCCAGCGCGCCGATCACATCAAATGTCTCGGGCAATCTGATCATCGCTCGCAGGGCAACCTGATCACCGATGCCCGCATTCCAGATGCATTGAAAGCCGCGCAGATGCGCCGATAGCATCATGTGATAGCACGCACCCGCCACCGATTGGACGATCGAGAAATTCCCATGCGTCCAACCCTTTTGAAAGCAGAGGTAAATCAGCGCCGAACATTCGGCAAAGTGATGGTTTCCACCGGAAATATCGCGTGCGCGCCGCTTGCGTGTCGGATCGGCAACGATGACGAAATGCCAATTCTGCTGGTTGCAAGACGATGGCGCCTCGACCCCATCACGCACGATATCTTCCAGAATTTCAGGGCTGATCAAGCTCTCGTCAAAGTCACGACAAGAGGCACGCGCCGCCAGTCGATCGAGGATATCGCGGACATGTGCTGCATCGTCTTGCGGCACAACCGCTTCGGCGTCATCTCGCAAGCGGTTCACGAAGAATACTCCCGGGGGTGAAGGTCATCGTTGACAATTGTTCGTCAGCTTCGCAACACTGTCAACAGTTGGCTGATTGGGCGCGGAGGTTTAATCGACTGGGTGGCGACTGTCGTTGAACTGCGTGCGCGGCTTGACACGGGCACATCGAACAACACCCTTAAGTCGGAAAACTCTGGCTACTTCGGTTTTCAACAACCTCGAACTGACCGCCCTACAAGGGTGGCAAACACACAGGGAGATATTAATGTTTAACCGTTTTACCACCTTCGTCGGAGCGGCCGCTCTGCTTGCTGGAACCGCCAGCGCGCAGGAAGTGACGCTTCGTTACGGCCATTACTTGGGCGATTCCCCTTTCCTTGCCGCAGAGCAAGAATTTGCAGCCGCCGTTGAAGAGCGCACCGAAGGCCGTGTGCGCATCGAGATCACCTATGCCGGTGGTTTGGGAGCAGGTAATGAGCTTCTGACACTTACCGGTCGTGGTGCCATCGATATGGCCGCCATCGTGCCGGGCTATTACGCTGACCAGCTTCTCTATTGGCGCGCCTATCAGATCCCCTTCGTCTTCGAGACACCCCGTCAGGCGATGGAAATCTCGGCAGCAGCTTACGACGATTTACCCTACTTCCGCGAAGAGCTGTCCAGTTTCGGCGTTGAATTCTTGTTCCACCAGCCCTTGGGCGATTACTACCTGACCGGCCCGAATCCGAATTGCGATAACATCGACGCTTTGGCGGGCATGAAGATCCGTTCCTTTGGCGCCGACATTCCCAAGGCACATGAAGCTATCGGCGCCGTTCCCGTTTCGGTCGGCGTTGGCGATGTTTACGAGGCGCTACAGCGCGGCTCGCTCGACTACTCGTTCTTGAACCGCGGCAATATCTTGTCGAACCGCCTCTACGAGCCGGGCCCCTATAGCTGTGGCCCTGTCATGGCGATCACCGGGCATTTGATCGTGATCAACGAAGATGTATTCAACGATATCTCCGCAGCTGATCAGGCGATCATTCTTGAGGAAGCCGATCGCGCAGGCGCAGCCTACATCAACAACATCGAAGCCGCTGAAAATGCTGCAGGCGACGCAATTGTAGCTGCTGGTGGCACCATCATTCCGATCTCGGACGAAGAGCTGGCCAAGTGGAAAGCTGCAGCGCCCGATCTGCTACAGAACTGGGTTGATGACATGGCATCTCGCGGCATGGGCGATCAAGCCGCTGAGGTTGCAACTTACTGGCGCGCGATCATTGACGCCAACTGAGCGCTGAAATTCGTGGCGGGTGTTGATCGCCCGCCACGGACCCTTTGAAGACAGGAACCTCCACCCAATGAAGCTTGTCTCGAAAATCGTCGAACGCCTTGCCTTGGTTGTCTTGTTGATCGGCGGCATGGGGATGCTTTTTTCGATGTTTCTTGGTGTTGCCGACATCGTCGGGACACAGGTTCTCTTGATACCTGTGCCTGGCCCACGCGAATTGACCGAAAGTACGATGGTGCTGATCGTTTTTGGTGCCTTGGCTTATGCCCAAATCCGCCGTTCCCATATCCGGGTCGAATTGGTCTATTTCCAGATGCCGCCACGGGTGCGCGCTGTCATGGATGTGATCACCGATCTGGCCGCGATCGCCTTTTACGGGCTGATCTTGCAGCAAGCGATTGGCGAGGCACAATATTCATTGCAGATCAACGAAGCCACAGTCGGCTTGATCCGCTTTCCACTTTGGCCCGCGCGGTTCATTCTTGCAGCAGGCTGCGCGCTCATGATCTTGCAGCTTACGCTGCACCTGATCGAAGATCTTATCCGCATCAAGACCGGCGCAGGGCTCGAAAACGACCCGCTCGGCGTCATTCAGAAAGTCGAGTAATCCCGCATGTTTGATCCAGCAACCGCCGGAATCATCGTCGCTATTATGTTGTTCTTCCTGCTCAGCATGGGGGTTCACATCGGTGTGGGCCTTGGGCTGAGTGGCTTTGTAGGCATCTTGATCACCATCAACGAGCGCGCGGCCCTTGCGCAACTTGCGACGGTGCCGTTCTCAACCACCAACTCCTTCACGCTGGCCGTTATTCCCCTCTTCATCTTAATGGGGGCGCTTGCAACACAGGCCGGGTTAACCACTGATCTCTACAAGGCCGCCTATAATTGGCTGGGAAAAATTTCTGGTGGTTTGGCGATGGCCACCACACTGGCCTCGGCTGCATTTGGTGCGGCTTGCGGATCGACCATCGTGAACGCCGCAGTTTTCACCAAGATGGCAATGCCGGAGATGACAAAATTCGGCTATGACAAGCGGATCTCGGCGGGCTGTATCGCTGCGTCAGGGACTTTGGCCTCGCTTATCCCGCCCTCCATCCTGATGATCATCTACGCCGTTATCACCGAGCAATCGGTTGCCCGGCTTTTGGTGGCCGGCCTTATCCCCGGTTTGATGTCGGCGGCGATTTACATGTTCGGGATCTATCTTGTGGCCAGGGCCCGGCCCGATCTTTGCCCCATCCCGGATGTCATAATCACTCGGCGCGAAAAGTGGGAATCGCTGAAGGGCGTTTGGGGGATCACTTTCCTGTTTATCCTTGTCATCGGCGGCATCTATCTTGGCTTTTTCGTGCCGACTTATGCTGGCGCCGTCGGTGCTTTCGGTGCCTTCTTGATCGTTGCTGCCAAGGGTAAGTTGAACGGCAAGATGCTAGTCGACACCTTCAAGGACGCCGGAATCACCACATCGACGATCTTTATCATCGTCATCGGCGGCATCATCTTCGCGCGGTTTTTGACCTATACGGGTCTTGTCGGTGACATCTCCGATTGGATGCTTGCGCTGGAACTGTCGCCCTTCATGTACCTTGTGGGATTTGCAGTGCTCTATCTGCTCTTGGGTATGTTAATCGACCCGATTGCGATCATGGTCATGACCTTGCCGGTGATGTTCCCGATCCTGACCAGCGTTGGCTATGATCCGATCTGGTTGGGAGTCATCGCGATCAAACTGGCCGAGATCAGCTTGATCACGCCGCCCGTAGGCCTGAACGTATATGTCGTGCGCTCAGCTTCGCCCGTGCCTTTGCGTTTGGAGGAAGTCTTTGCGGGCGTCACGCCGTTCTTGATGATGGATTTCGTCACGCTGGGGCTTCTGATTGCTTTCCCCTCGATCGTATTGTTCCTGCCCAACCTGATGAGCTAGAGCAGCCGACCCAATGCGGCGATATCCGGTGCTGAGACCAGCCCTAAGATCGCCTCTTCCAATTGCGCTACTCGCATGGCTTCGAACCGGCGCGTCGCGTTGCTTGCGAACTTTGCACGGATAGAGGCGGTATTGACTGGTCGATCTGGTGCGCCAAGCACCTGATGTAGCGCGGCCTTGAACGGCCCCTTTTTGCCCATGCCTTCAATGCGGGCCGCAAAGCGCTTCGGAAAACCATGATCAGGCATCGGTGCCCATGTCATGCGCTGCGCCACGGCGACGACATCTGCGCGCGGGTGGCTTGTGAAGCCGTCGACATCAACCCGGCCATCGACCAGCATCAGGGCCATCGCATAGGCCAAGCCCCATTTGCCGTCATAACCCGAGATCGGCGCTTGCCGCCGCGCCCAAGGTTCGCAAATCAACGGGGCGGCGGGTGGCGGCACAAAAGCTGTCAGCGACACCAGATCATCTGTGCGCAAACCCTCGGCCATCGCCTGTTCGATCGCCTCCAAAAACGGATGGATGTAGTGGCAACAGGGGTAAAGCTTGAACGCGGCTTGCGGCAGTTGCCAATCCTGGCCCAAGCCATCCAAAGCCGCCGCAAGCCCGGATGCATCACCGGCAAAACTTGTCATCACGCCAAAGCCACTTTCCAAGATGGATGCAGGCCCAGTCATGCCTGCCGCCGCCAGACGCGCGGCCTCGATCCCGGTGCGTGCGGCCCATCCGGGGTTTAGCGCCTTAGACATTGCCCCATCTGCCAGAAACGCGAGGGTGCCCGACGCCTGCCCCCCAGCGATACCAATCGCAGATGTCGCGCGGGCGCGATCAAGGCCAATGATCTGACCTGCAGCGGCAGCGGCCCCGATAGCCCCACCGACGGAGGTGACCTGAAATCCGCGTGCCTGAAACGCGCCGGGTGCCGCCAAACCGATGCGGATCGCGACCTCCCAGGCCACGATATAGGCAAGCATCAGATCACGCCCTGATGCTTGCGCCGATTGCGCCACAGCCAGCGCCAATGGGGCTGCGACGGCGCTGCCATGCACCACAGATCCGATATGGGTGTCGTCATATTCCAGCGCATGGATCAGCGCGCCGTTGATCATGGCAGCTGCGCCCGCCTCGGCTGTGCCGCCACTCAATAAGCTGGCAGAGCCTGCGGCTGCTGCGGCTGCCCAGCCTGCGTTCTCGGGCAAGCTGGCCGAGGCAAGGCCAACCCCGATCGCATCGAGCAGATGCAGTTGCGCCGCCTCCAGCACATAGTCGGGCACGCCATCGGCAAAGGTGGCCGTTGCGAACTCGACGATCCGGGCCGCGCCTGTCATGGGCGCGCTCATGCGCCTGCCCTGATGTCTTCCATAGCGGTGATGCCCGCCCGCCGCCCCAGCACAAGTGCCGTGATCAACCCATTGCCCGAAGCATAGCCAAGCGCGCCGGCACGCCCGCTGATCCCGGCTGCGGCACCGCCACCTGCAAAAAGGTTCGGGATGATCCCGCCACCGGCCTTGCGTACCCGGGCTTGGGCATCGACCAAAAGCCCGCCTTGCGTGTGAAACAAACCCGGCTTGACCTTCACCCCGGCAAAGGGGGCTTGCAGCGGGGCCAGCGCAAACTTGCTGCGCCCAAACGCGTCGTCTGCGTCGCCCTGTGCAGCTGCGTTATAGTGCGCGACACTGTCGGCCAGACCATCCGCGCCAAGACCAAGCTTCTGTGCCAGAGCCTCCGGCGTATCGGCCCAAGCAATGGCCCCCATCGCGGACATTTCGGCGTATTCTTCTTCAGCCATCGCCACATCATGGATACGCGCATCATAGATCGCCCAGGCAAAGGGGCCCTGCTTCATCACATGCGCGGCGTATCCGGAATAGCCCAGATCCTCATTGCCGAAACGCTGGCCTGTTTCGCTGACCAAGATCCCGCCTTTTTCGAGCGTGGTCCACGAGAGCAGCTGACCCTGTGGATAAGCGACCGCCGCGTAGCCCTGATATGCAGCCATATTGCCCAGCGCTGCGCCAAGACTTTCGCCCCAGCGCACCGCGTCCCCAGTGCTGCCGGGTGCGCCGAAATATTCGGCCGCCGCGATCTCTGGGCAATGACGCGCGACAAGCGCGGGGTCTGCAGCAAAGCCGTTGGTGGCCAGCAACACCTTGCGCGCGCGAACCTCTTCGCCGTTCACAATCGCGCCCACCACCGCGCCTGCCTCGACCATCAAGGCTTCGGCCTTGTTGCCAACAGCGATTGGAATATCTCGATCTGACACGAACCGCAGGAGGTCGTCGACCAGATCCTGCCCCCGGCGGGAACGTGGCGCATGTAGCCGTTCTACAGAATGGCCGATATGGCGATAAGCGGTGATCAACTCCATCCGCGCGCCCAGATCATCGATGAGCCATTCGCAAAGCGGCCCACATTCTGCGGCGATCATCGCGGTCAGGTCATCGGCATCATGCTGGCCCGCCACGCCGATCAGATCCGCGACCATCCGTTCCGGGCTGTCCTCGATCCCGGCGGCACGTTGGTATTTCGACCCGGCACCGGGGATGGAGCCGGTCGAAAGTGCCGAATTGCCACCAGGCCTGTCACGGCCCTCCAAGATCGCGACGCTCCCGCCTGCGTCATGCGCTGCGATCGCACCAGCAAGGCCACAGGCCCCGGCCCCGATCACCAACAGATCAAGGGTATCGCTCATAATGCGGTCATACCTTTGACGGTTGCATCCCATGCCCGGCCCAGGCCGGCTGGATCAAGATCAAGCAGCGCATCCATGACCGCTCCCATCGCGGGATAGGCCTCATCGACGATGCCATGGATCTTGGCGCGGATTTCATCGGGAGTGAAAGGCAGGTCCGGCCCGCCGCGTGCGCTCATCACCTCTTCGGTCAGGGTGCTGCCATCATCGAGGGTCCAAGTCACCCGTGTCGGGCGGTCATTGGGCCAAGCTGGGAGTGGCGCATAGGGTGCGGTGCTGACCTTGTGGCGGAGCGCAACAACATCAGGAATATGGAGCGAATTTGCCGAGAACGCCTCGGCCCCGCCGCTGCCATGCACTGCCGCCGTAGCCGCGATGTGCTGGATCGAGAACTTCGCCGCGATCGTCGTATCGGGGTCGGGATTATCCATGATCCGGGCTTTTTCATGCGTCTCCAGATGGATCGCCGCGATACGCGATGCCGGCGCGCGCTCGAGGAGCTTCTTGGTCGCCTCGATGGTCGCATGACCATATTGGCAGCAGGCAAAAACCTTGTGATAACCATCGCTGATCGCCCAAGCCTCACCTAGGGCGGCGTTGAGTTCGTTTGCATCGGCGCGGGCGCCGAAGGCGTCTGTGTAGACATCATACAAGGCCGAGGGCAGACCGCGAATGCCGATGGCCGACCAGTCAACGGCGCGAAGCCCCGTCTGCGCGGCAACCCCGGGCCAGACATTGCGCACAAGCGAACCTTGGATCGGGTGCGTATATGGCCCCGGCAAGACCATGGTCGCGGCACTGGAAATTGCACCCACCGCCACATCTTGCGGCACCCGGCGCAGCGCGGCAATCGCGGCCGCCGCCCCAACCGCCGCAAGGCTGCCATGCGGGTGCAAGACGAGATTGGGAAAGGTAAAGGCGCGCGCCACGCGGGCCACGGTTTCGTAACCAATCACCAATGCGCGCATCAGATCGGTGGCACTATGACCATCGGCCTCGGCTTCGGCCAATAGGGCGGGCAGGCAATAGACGCCTGCATGACAGATCACCCGCCGATACCCTTCGTCGAGTTCTGCCCAATCCCCCGCACAGCCATTGGCCAGTGCCGCCGAATAGCGATCTAGCCGCTGATCCCGGGCATTGAAAACGGTGGCTTCGGCCGCCCCGGCGGCTTTGGCAACACCATCATGCAGCGCTGTCACCTCGGGTTCCGCGCGCGCTGCAACCATGGCCGCCATGTCATCGCACAGCACAAGTGCCGCACGCTTTTGCACCGCGATTGGAATATCAGCCCATTCTATCGCGCTGGTAAAGGCGACCAGATCTTTCAGCGCCGCACCAATTTTTTCCGCGCTCATGCCCGTGTCTCCATAGCGTTAAGGGTTGCGATGACCGCCCCCGAGGGCATGACATCGGCATATTTCCCGTTCATGTCCCATAGGTTGACGGCATGTGATGTTGGCGCGCGGTCATAGACGCAATCCTCGGGCACGATGACCTTGAAATTGAGTGCAAACGCATCCGTAACCGAAGACCTGACGCAACCCGATGTGGTGCAGCCCGTCACCACCAGCGTATCGACACCCAGATCGATGAGATGGCTGGTCAGCGGTGTTCCAAAGAACGCGCTTGGGTGTTTCTTGGGCAAAAGCACATCGCCGGGCACCGGGGCGACCTCGGCGACGAAATCATACCCCTTTGCATCGATCCCCATGATCGAGGGGATTTTCTGTGCCAGTCGCCCGCCATCGGTTGCGGCATTCTTGGGCGCGACATGGGGGTAGAGGACCGGGAAACCTTTGGCGCGGAACACCGCCAGCAAGGGCGCGATCCGGTCGACTGCCGCCCAACCAACATCACCGCAAGAGGTGGGGTATTGCTTGATCGCTTCCCAATAAGGCAGCCGCTCTGTGCCAACGGTACGATATTGCACATCAATGATCAGCAGGGCCGGGCGCGTCCCAAAACCGCCTGCACCGCCAAAGCCTGCGGCAGCATAACGACGTTCTTCTTCTTCGGAGATCACCCCGCTCCAAGCAGTCATAGCGCGTTCCTTTGCCGGGTTCAGCTTGTCAACAGTTGACGAACTCGCTGCAAGCTTGTCAACCTTGCAGCATCGTTACAAACGGGGAACGCGATGGAAATCCGCCAACATGACCGTTACGGGTTCAGCGCCTTGCCAGATCGCCCGACCTATACCTGGCCGGGGGGCAAACGGCTGGCGGTCAGCCTATGCAACAATATCGAATGGTTTTCGTTCATGTCCGGGCTTGGCAGCGACCACACCTTGCCCGGTGCCGCGCAGACAACGCGCAACTATGCATGGCGCGATTATGGCAACCGGGTCGGCATCTGGTACCTTTTCGACCTGCTTGATGAATTGGGTCTGCCGTGTTCGCACAACGTGAATGCCGCCGCATTGGCGCACTGCCCCCAAATCGTGGCGCGGATCATCTCCCGTGGCGACGAGGTGATCGGCCATGGCCTGACAAATTCCGAGCGCCAAGACATCATGGACGAGGCGACCGAGCGCGCGATGATTGCGGCAACATCGGACACCATCGCCCAGCATTTCGGTGCGCGCCCCAAGGGCTGGCTTGGCCCCTATATCGTGCAATCACCCGCGACACTCGATCTGCTGAAAGAGGCGGGCTATACCTATACGCTCGATTGGCCTGCCGATGACCAACCATTTTGGATGCGCACCAAAACCGGGCCGATCCTATCGGTGCCCTATTCCATCGAACTCAACGACAGCCCAGCGCAGGTTTTTCGCCACCACACGGGCGTGGATTTCGAACAGATGATCGTCGATCATTTTGACGAGATGCTGCTGCAATCCGAAAAATATCCGCTGGTCTTCAATATCGTGATGCATCCTTTCGTCATCGGCCAACCATTTCGCCTGCGCGCATTGCGCCGCGCCTTGGACCATATCTTGGCGCAGCGCGACGATTTGTGGATCACTACCCCGGGTGGCATCGCCGCATATGTGGCCACCCTTCCCGAAGGAACGCTGCCATGACGCGTGATGACCAGATTGGACTTGTCACCCGCTATTTCAAAGCGGTCGATGACGAAGACTTGATTGCCCTCTTGGATACGCTTTGCCCCGATTGCGTGTTCAGCGTCGAAACCCATGACGTGCGGTTGGAGGGGCATGACCAAATCACCGCCATGTTCACCCGGCTTTGGCATGATCACGCAGCAGTGAAGCATCATGAGTTCGTCCATGTCCCCGACCCCGTGACAGGCGGTATCGCCAGCCGCTTTGCGGTACAAAACACCGCGCAGGACGGCAGGTTGACGCATAAATCCAACTCCAATTTCTTCGAGATCCGTGATGGGCGCTTTGCCACGGTCCGCGTCTACATGACGGGGCAGAACACGCTAAAGGGCACTGCATGACCGATGATGATCTGAGCGCCCTCGCGCAGCGATATTTCACCGCCTTGGACGCGCGCGATCCCGATGCATTAGGTCAAACCCTTGCGGATGATTGTCGCGTTACGATCGAAACACATGGCATCACCTATGATGGGCGCGCGGCGATCTGCGATCTTTTCGCCACGCGTTGGCAGGGCCCGATGCGGGCCATGCACCATGATTTCAGCCATTCCCCCTCGGCCAGCACGGGGCGGATCGCCAGCCAGTTCACGGTAACTTATTCCGGCCCCGGCGCGCCGGAGCCGAAATCCAATGCCAATATCTTTTGCATGGCAGACGGCAAAATCACCGAGATTGCCGTCTACATGGCGGGCGCCAACACCATCAAGACGTAAGCAGGCCCAGCACCTCATCGGTCGAGCGCACCTTGCCAAAGAAGCGGGCGAAATTGCGCATCGTGCCCTCGTGCAATTCCTTGTGGGTGGTCGCGCAGGCATCTTCGACCAGCGTGACGGCATAGCCACGATCGGCCGCTTCACGGGCGGTCGTTTCCACGCACATGTTGCTCGACACGCCAACCATGAAAAGATGCTCACGGTCCATCGTGCGCAAAAGGTGGTCCAACCCCGTGGAAGCAAAGGCCCCGATCGATGTTTTGCGCACGATCGGATCACCCGGTTCGGGGGCCAGCTCTTCGATAATCTGGTGGGCGCGCTGACCTTCGTAATTATTCACCGATTGAAAGAAGCTGCGCATATGCACTGGCGCATCCGAGCAATCGGAAAGCGCCGCGCCGATGGTGATATAGACGACCTTGCCGCCCGCCGCTCGCATCGCCTTGATCAAGCGTTGGGTGTTGGGGATGACCAGCGCATCGATCCGGTCGAAACGCCAATCGGTCACGCCATTGCCCTCGGCCTTCATCTTCGCCGCCAAGGGGCCGCTGCGGTGGCCGGTCGCATATTGCATGTCGACGATCACAAGGGCCGAGCGGGCGGGCTCCGTGATCCTTTCGGCGTTGAATTGGCCGACATAGTCGACGTTGATCTGGCTCATGGTCTATCCTTTTCGATGTCGTGAAGGGTGACGGGAAAGAGCGCGTCAAGCGCATCCCAGGTATCGAGTTGCATGATATGATAAAGCGAAAACGCATAGGCCGGCCCTGCGTCCAGCTCGGGCGGGGTGATCGGAAAGGCCAAGTTGCCGCCGGTACAAAGCCTACCATCAAAGCCCCAATGCAAGAGCTGTTGGCGCGCGGTGGCGGCAACAGCGCGGGCCGTCTCGAGATCAGGGGCGGTGCATTCGCCGAATAAAAAGACCTCGCGCGGGGTGGTCGTCGGGGGCGTGGGCCAATCCATTACCCCGTCAATACCATAGCGGCGAAACTGGAGCGTCCAGGGCGCGTCTTGCGTTTGCGGGATCATCTCGGCGACCAAGTCACACACAGCCGCCAAGATCTCGGACGAGGCCGCGATAAAGCCGGGATCGGCGACCCCGGCCAAGATGGCAACGCGGTGGCCGACCGGGCGGGCGGCCTCGACCTTGACGCTGGGTTGTGCGGCGTCATGCCAGACGGCTCCGCTGACATGGACACGGCGCGTATCGATTGCGGTATAGCGCGCAGCGCTGAGATCGACATGCCCCTCAGGCTCGAAAACGCAAGTTGGATCGGCCTGTTCGTAAAGCGCATGGGCCGCGACCGACAAAGGCGTCGCTGCGCGTGTGGGGTTCATGCTTTCCAAGCTGAACCCATCGCCCGACAGCGTGGCCAGCATCGCATCACGCCCACCCGGTTCGCAACACAGCGAGGTACATTCGAGGATCTTGGCCATATGGACCGCCGGCCCCTTGGGGTAGCCCAAAAGGACGGGAACCACGGCAAAGAGGGCGGTATCGCAGGCGCGCCCTGCAAGGATCACATCCGCACCTGCCGCCAAGGCGGTGGCAAAGGCGCGCTGGCCCATCTGGCCCACGATATGGGTCGATGGCGCGATCTGTGCCGTGATCGGGCCAATAGGGGCAAGCCGGTTGGCATGTTCGGCCGCCTGCACCATGTCGCGGGGCATATCGGCCGCGATCGTTGCAAGGCGGAACGCAAGGCCAAGTTCGGCTGCGACCGAACGCAAAAGGGCGTCGACCTCTGCCAGATGCGGCGCGGCCCCGGCTGTGCCCGCGCTACCGATCAATAGCGGCACATCCAGATCGCGCGCGGCGCGCAGCACCATCGCCAGATCGCGCCGTACCATCGAAGGCGCCGCCGCCATCTTCCCCGATCCAAGGTAATGCGGCCCCGGATCGATGGAACCCATATCGGCGGCGATCACATGCGGCGCGCGGGCAATGCCTGCGTCAAAGGCCGCTTTTGGGATCCCCAGCCCCAATTGCCCCGAAGCCGCCAAAACGCGCAGCGGCGCATCCGTCCCCGGCCAGTCAGCGGCTAGGCGCGAAAAGGCACTCATACAATCAAATCCAACAAGGGCGTATGCTGCTGCGCGCCATAGGCGTCGCGATCACCGGGCGCACCCGCAGGAACGCTGCGTGGCAAAACGATCTTGACCGCATGAGCCGATGGCACGGTCATGATGCGCACATCCTCCGGTCTGCGGGCATAGCAGCGCGCCACGGCCGCCACTGTCAACGAGGCGACACCACGCGCAAAACCCGGCGCATCGGCGAAGAGCACATCAACCGTCAAAAGGGTCGGCCCGGCATTTTTGGAACGGATCACCCGTGCAAGGTCAGACAAGATCATCATTGGCCCCCCATGCGGCGCGGCAATGATCGGCAATCTGACTTGGCGTCGCGCTCCAGATACCATCGATCGCGCAGAGCCGATCCAACGCCGCGCGCAGGTAGCGGATGCGATGCGGCTGTCCGATTACCCAAGGATGCAAGGACAACAAAAAGCTGCGGCCACCTTCGGCCGCCAATGCCGTGGCCGCGTCGCCGACAAGGCCGGGGTAACGCGGATTGGGCACCTTGCGCAGCCAAAGGGCCGTAACATCATCCCATTCCATTTGGTTCGGGATCGAGACAAGCGAAGGGCTTGTCAAAAACGGATAGGGTTGGTCGTCATTGGGCCAATCAAGCAAGTGATCATAGCCCGCCTCGGCCAAAAGTTGCGGCGTCTTGGTGCTTTCGCCGCTGTCTGGACCCAGCCAGCCCCTTGGACGCTGGCCCAACACACGGGTGAAGGTAGCGGTTGTGCGCGCGATCAAGTCGCGCTCCTCGCGCTCGGACATCGCGGCGGTCAGCATGCGTGATTGGTATTCACCATGCGCCACGAATTCCGCCCCCAGCGCCTGCAATTCTGCAACGGCGCGCGGATAGCGTTCAAGCGCGCTAGCATTGGCCGCAACGCTGAGCTTTAGTCCACGCTCCTTGAGCGCTTGCAAGACACGGAACAGCCCGATCCGGTTGCCGTATTCGCGCTGGGTAAAAGGGCGATATTCCGGAAAGTAAAACCCGTATTCGCCGGTGAAGCGGCTGTCGCGCCATGCGCCCTCGGGCGGTTCCAACTCCCAGTACTCGAGATGGATCAGCACACAGACCGCCATGCGCGCGCCGCCCGGCCATGAAAGCGGCTGACGCGTCGGCATGGCGGAAAATGCGTATAGGCTGTGGTCCATCCCCTCGCGCCGGCGGGTCATGGGGCAAGCCCTTCGTGCCAAGCGATGTGATCTTGGCAATGGGCAAGATAGTGATCGGCGATCTCTTCGCCCGTCGCGGCCCAGACGCCGTCATGCCCAAGCACATATTCCAAAGCGCGCGCCAGATGCGCGATGCGATGCGGCTGTCCCATCATATAGGGGTGCAGCGCGATGCACATGACCTGACCGCCCTCGGCATATAGCTCGTCAAAGCTGTCGCGGATCATTTGTGCCATATCCTCGGCCTCGAATTGCTGCCGGTGCAGGATCGAGTCGTTGAGGTCCATCGTATAGGGCAATGTGATCAGGCGCCCCGTCGTCGTGCGCAGCGGCACGGGTTGGTCATCATGATGCCAATCGGTGTAATATGTGATGCCCGCCTCGGCGATCAGATCAGGCGTGTTGAGGGTGTAAGAGGCGGCCGGGCTAAACCAGCCACGGATCTGCCGCCCCGTCAGTTCGCCGTAAAGATCCACACATTCGCGGATCGCCACGCGTTCCTCTTCCTCGGAATAATTCCAGTGATAGCGGGTATTATACATGCCGTGACACAGCACCGACCACTTGCGCGCCTCCATCGCGTGAAAGATCTCGGGGTAATGCACCCAATTCGCTATCGACAGCGAGACCGTGGCGCGCAGCGCAAGCCGGTCGAAAAGGTCGAACATCCGCCAAAGGCCAACGCGGTTGCCATAATCGCGCGATCCATAGCCAATCACATCGGGATGCGGTGTACGCGGCCATGGGTTGCGTACCGGCGATGGCAGTGGCCTGTATTCGTAATGCTCGACATTGGGCACCACCCACAGCGCCAATTTTGCACCATTTGGCCAAACGATCTTCGGCCGATCCGGCCAAGCCGAGTAGGGCGCGCGGTCTGCATGGGAAAATGGGTGTTGAGATGGCACCGCGCTGTCTCTCTGCAAACTGTTTACAGTTCATACTAAACAAGACAGGCTATACAGCAAGCCCCGACACGCCGCTGCTGGAGGTAGGATGCGAAAAACCACCCGACTAAAGGCGCTGATCGAAGCGCCGGAACTTTTGGTGATGCCGGGGGCTTATGATGCGCTTTCGGCAATGCTGATCGAAAAGGCGGGGTTTGGTGCTGTGCAGGCGTCGGGATTTGGGCTGGCGGCCAGTCACCTTGGCCTGCCTGATATCGGTATCCTTGGGTTTCGCGAAATGCTCGACCGCACCCGCGTTTTGGTTGAGGCCGTGTCTATACCCGTCATGGCCGATGGTGATACGGGCTTTGGCGATGCCGCGACGACATGGCATATCGTGCGGGCCTTCGAGGCGGCAGGGGCCGCCGGTATCAATCTAGAGGATCAGGTCAGCCCAAAACGCTGTGGTCATTTCACCGGCAAATCCGTAATCGCGATGGAGGAGATGGTCGGCAAGCTGCGCGCCGCCGTCGATGCCAAGCAAGACAAGGATTTTGTTATCAATGCACGCACCGACGCGCTGCAACCGCTGGGCGTGGACGAGGCGATCAGACGCGGAAACGCCTATGCCGCAGCAGGGGCCACGCTGATCTTTGTCGATGGGATCGAAACTCGCGAAGAAGTGCGCCGCGTGATCGCCGAAATCGACGCCCCGGTCTCGATCAACATGGTCGAAGGCGGGCGCACACCGCTGTTCACATTTGCCGAATTACAAGCCTTGGGTGCGGCGCGCGTATCTTGCCCGATCACCACGATCCTTGCCGCCATGAAAGGCGTACAAGCTGCGTTGGCCGCGCTGATGGAAAGCGGCGCACCGGGATCAAGCCCTGCGCTGCTTGCCGGGTTCGACGAGATCAAGGATCAACTCGACACGGCAAAATTCGACGCGCTCGGCGCGCGGTTCAACGGCTAGGTGGGGCGATGCTCGGACAGATCGTTCCAGACTTCTTGCCGGACAATACGACCTGCGACCAGCTCGAAGCGGTCACAAAAGCGGATCCCTGCGAAGGGCGCACCACCAACCCATGCGCCGTAAAGCGTGCCACGGCACCACACGATTGCTCGTTCGCCTTCAAAGGCTTGATCATAATCCTCGAAGCGTTTGGCGACATGGTCGTAACGTGTCTTGCTCCACTCGATCAGATCTTCGAGCGAGGTCATCGTGCGACCGCTGGGAAAGGTCATGGTAAAGTCGGCATGCAGATGCGCCTTGGCGCGCGCAAGATCACGTGCCTCCATGGCGGCGAGGTAATCGGCAACCACTGCAGCCGCCCCCGGCACCGGCGCGCCGGGCTTTCGCGCGACACCGCCGCGCATGTAATTTGTCGGCGGCACCTCTTCAGCGATGACGGTGATCCCCTCAGGCGGCGCGGCAATCGTTGCACGCACCGCATCGGTCATGCGCCGCGACAGCGTAGCGATGGTCTCGGCGTCATAGCCTTCGATCAGCGTGACCTTGATGACGGGCATGGGGATCTCCTGTTTTATGTTGCGTCGGACCCTACGCCAGTATGCTGGGGGCGCAAGGGTCGCTTGCCAGAAGATAGGAGGGTGACGTGACATTCACTGTGCAACAGATCGACCATGTGGTGCTTTATGTCTCTGATTTGGACCGCGCCAAACGGTTTTACGAAACTGTGCTTGGGTGCAAATTGTTGCGCCACAATGAAAGGCTTAACCTGATGCATCTTGCAGCAGGCAGTTCGATGATCGACCTGTTGCTGATGCCCGAACAAGACGGTGCCGGGCGCAACGTCGATCACATCGCCTTGCAGGTGACCCCTTTTGATGCCGCCGCCATTTCCGCACATTTGCGCCGCTACGGGGTGGAACCCACGGCACCACGCGATCGTTTCGGCGCGGGCGGTGTCGGCCCCTCGCTAACATTTCTTGACCCCGACGGAAACAAGATCGAACTCAAAGGACCGTCACAAGCGCCATGATCACGCTTTACGAAAACTTGCGCACCATCGTTTACGCGCCATTCTATTTGGCGGATCTGCGCGGCTATTGGGCAGATCAAGGGCTAGCAGTGAACATCCAGCTATCGCCCGACCCGGTCGAAACCGCGGAGGGGCTCTTGGCAGGGAGGGCCGATATTTCTTGGGGCGGGCCAATGCGGGTGATGTTGCATCACGAGCGTGACATTGATTGTCCGCTCGTGGCCTTTGGTCAGATCGTTGCGCGTGACCCTTTCGTGTTGATCGGACGCAAGCCCAACCCAGCGTTTCGGTTTGAGGATCTGCGCGGTCTCCGCCTTGGCATTGCCCATGAAGTCCCGACACCATGGATGACGTTTCAAGATGATCTAAGCCGCGCCGGCATCGATATCAGCGCGCTGAGCCTGTCGGCACCAGCACCAATGACGACCGCGGTAGCGCGCTTGGCTGCGGGTGATATCGACGTAGTGCAAGTTCTCGAACCTTATGCATCAACCGCGGTGGCGCAGGGTGTCGGGCATATCTGGCATCGCTTCGCCAGCCGCGGTGATATCGGCTATACAAGCTTTTATACCACGCGCAGCTATCTTGGCGCCAATCGTGGGACATGCGCTGCCCTGCTGGCGGGCATCGCGCCCGCTTTGCATGCGGTCAATACGGCCGTCCCCGACGCGCTTGCCGCTGAACTTGCGCATCTATTCCCAACTGTGCCGCCTGCAATCCTGAGCGCGGCGATCGGGGGCTACCAAACCTCTGGCCTTTGGGCGCGTGATACCATGCTCCCAGCTGCCGCTTTTTTACGCCTGAAAGCCGCTTTGCTATCAGGCGGACTGATCTCTCGCGACATCCCCTATGACCATGTGATTGCCCAAATGGAGGCCAAATGAACAACGCTGTCCCCATCATCGATATCGCACCTTTTCTGTCTGGTGAACCGCAAGGTAAGGCGGCTGTAGCGCTCGCAGTCGCGAAGGCCGCACGCGATATCGGTTTCGTCGTAATTTCCGGCCATAGCATTGCACAGGACCGGTTCGACGCTGTGTTCGAAAAGGGGTTTGCCTTTTTCGATCTTCCAGAGGACGAAAAGGCAAAATGGCATCCGACCGGGCCGGCGAAACAACGCGGCTATCACGGCGTAGCGACCCGAGGGCTTTCGGCAACCTTGGGAAAAGATGCACCAAAAGATTTGCGTGAAAGCTTATTTCTGGGTCCTGTCGATGATCACGCGGCGGCATTCTCTCATATTCCTGAAGCCGCAACCGCCTATGCGCCGAACCTCATCCCTGACATGCCGGCAGGTTTCGACAAGGCCCTGACCGATCTTTATCGCGCGTTCGAAGGGTTGTCTGCAGATCTCTTACGGATCTTCGCGGTCGCCGCTGACATGCCCGAAGACTATTTCATGCCACTGATCGGCAAGCATTTCTCAGTCATGTCGGCGCATCATTACCCGGCACTGACTGAGCCACCCTTGCCGGGCCAACTGCGGACTGGGGCGCATACCGACTACGGCGCGATGACAATTCTGGCGATGACCGGGGCCAAAGGTGGGCTCGAGGTCGCCTGCAATGGCGCATGGCTGCCCGTAGTGGCACCCAAAGGAACGTTGGTGGTCAATCTGGGTGACATGATGCAACGTTGGACCAACGATAAATGGGTTTCGACCTTACACCGTGTCGTGGTTCCCGAAAGCCTCAACGACGCTATGTCGCGTCGCATGTCGATCGGCTATTTCATGCATCCCGATTATGATGCGCGGATCGAGTGCCTTCCCAGCTGTCTCGGCGAAGGTGCGCGCCACCCTCCAATCAGTGCGGGAGGGCATATAAAGGCAAAGATCGAAGCATCTCACGGCAATTAGACAATGATACAGCTACAGGGTGCCAACTAATTAGCGTAATTGCAAAGCGCTTTGTAGCTGATTTGATCATATGACCGTTATTTTCTGTGGTTACGAAGTAAACCTGTCACTCAATGTTGGCTTAATGGCCGTTTTCCAATCAACCTTGTGAAAATGTTTCGTTAATTGTAGTCGCTGAAATTTTTGTACAACTGCAAATTGTCACCGAACCATTCACTCTCAGGCCCAAAAGTGTAGGTGCCTTGGCCTGTACGTTTGTTATCCTTCCACTCACCAACGTATATGTCGCCATTGGCATAAGTGATGGTGCCTTGGCCGTTCGCTTGGTCGTCCAGCCACTCACCAACGTAGATGTTGCCATTGGCAGAGGTAAAGGTACCTTGGCCGTTACGTTGATCGTCTTTAAACTCACCGACGTATATATCGCCATTGGCAGAGGTGTGGGTGCCAACACAGTTTGACCAAGTTAGGTTTGGATTGGAGGGGCAGTTCGGCAAAGCCCACGCCTCAGAAGCACTCAACATGAGTGCTGCACAGATTAGACCTGTCTGGGTGGTTAGGTGTCTCATGGAAATAGGCTAGCATGCAGTCTTGGGTCTGTGGAGTCAGTTTGGGGGTACAAAAAAGCACGCTCTGGCTTCAACTCTCAGCTTAAGCTCGTGGGTCGAACGAAGCAAAGGTGATCGCCTGAGTGGAATATCATGCAAGGCGATCTTAGGGTCCCCTACTGAAATAGGGGGAACCCCCGAGTGGGGTCTCAGCGAAGTACCACCTGACGTACATGGGCTGCCCGTGGCGCGATCCTCACGCCAGATTTGGCGGGCAACTCGTGTTTTCACAGGCTTCCATACCCAGAAGGCAACATGGCCCCTGAATCGCTGAAAATTGGCTCCAATCGCGCTATGCCAGTTTTGGTCGGCACGATGCCATCGTTCGAGCAGAATGCCATGTAAGGTGAACCTCACGAGGTTACGCCATTTCACCCCCCTCCCCCCGGGTGGGGTCTGGAAGAGGCGGTGTCAGAAAGAAAGGGGGGGGGCGCCGGTCGAAATGAAGCGCAAACATAACGCGGCAATCAAAGTGGCAATTTTAAGATGGCGCAAGGCGGAAGCGCACCGAGACGCAACTGCAAGTCATTAATAATTTATAATAAAATTTGGTTGCGGGGGCAGACAACCGTCGTCAGTTGCCGGCTCCAGCCTGCCTGGTCTGAAACAGCCCTGCGGCCTTCAGGTTATGAGCCTATACCCCAACGATTCCAATAACTTAGGGAAATCAGGCATTTAGCCAATAAGCCTTTGTTATCCTGAAATTTGTGACCCGGCATTCAGCCGCATTCACCAACATTCAGGCGCAAACCCGGCGCGAAACCCGCATTCGCGGGTTGATGTGGCGTTGATGTAGCCGTTTGCCCTGCGCCCGCGGATCTACATCTCGGACCTTCATTTTCTGTGCTCCTCGAGCCCCAGCTCAACCCACATCCAAGCAAAATCGTAATCTGCAATCGGGCTGTCGTCTTGTTTAGCGCTCCGGTTCTCGAGAAGTTTCAGCCACTCGATAACCTTCGCCCGCCCGGCCGCACTCCGCGTCGCCTGTCGAGGTGATTTGTCGCCCAGCGCTGGAAGCGGCGTGTCCAGCGCCTCACGATAATGCTTGTCCATGTAGTCATGAGTGATCTGCCTGGCGATCTCGGGCGGGACTTCGTCCGCCTCACGGCTGACAGGCTGCGTTTCGCGCTCGGCGAGCATCTGTGCGATAGTGCGGATCGATGTCAGCGGCGGCTTCAAAAGGTCCCCAGCGGCACCCACAATCAGTTCCTGGACCCGAGCGGCGCGGGCTTGCGAGTTGACCGAGACCATCAGCGCCCTGCCCTTTATCTCTAGCCCCGCCAGTACGGTTCCACCCTCCATCTGCGTATCAAGGATCAGGTCGCCAGCTGCCCTGCCCTTGCCCGCCGGGCGCGGTTCGATCCAGTTCCAGAATGTTGCGCTGGCGGGGAAGAGACCCGGGATCCGATCAAGGCGCTGGACAAGCTTCTTTTGGGTCGTACTGGCCTTCAGCACAAACCGCATGTCGTGGAACAGGACCTCGTTACCATCCGAGTTGCAGTAACTGCGCTCGGGCGGCGCAAGCAAACGCGGGATTTCTGTGAGCAGCCAAGCGCTGGTGAAAATCGGAGCGCATTCGTGGAGTTGCTCGGTCGACAGCGTCAGTGGCGCGCGTTTGCCAACCCGCATGGCCTCCCGCAGCATTGGGCCCAGGAGTTCGAAGGCCTCGGCAGAAAACGGCAGCACTGCTCCCGAGATCACATGGTGATCTCGCTCGGGCACCACACGAACCGCGATCCTGTCCCACTGCCGCAACGACTGGGTCGCTGATTTCTCACGCACTGTGACTGCCGGTCCACCGCGAAGGATGTCTCGAACAACCATCGACGCTCCCGGCTTCACATCGCTGACCTCGTGCAAGCTGATGGGGGTGTCGCGCAGGGCCGCGAAGTAGGCCCGGTTCAAAACGGCTTCCTTCCATCCGCGCCGCTTCAGATAGAGATCGACGATATTCTCGCCTTCCGGCCCAAAGCGGCGCCCGAGAAAATCCTCGAAACCACAGCCCCAGAGGGCGCCCGATGCTGGTTCACCGAGCCCGTCGGCCAGGTCCTCACGATCAATATAGAAGGCCTCCAAGGCCGCGTCGAGATGCTCATCGATAACCGACTGCAACCTCTCGCCCCATCCCTGCTCACGCCTGATGAAGGCGAGAAGCCCCGATATATCGTTCCGCTCCGCCAACCTAACCTCAACCGAATCCGTTTCAATACCGAATAGCATCTGTCCGGCATGCAGGACCAGCGCCCCCCGAGATCGACGTGTTCGGCCCACTGCCGCCGTCCAACCACCGACCGGAATGCTGCAGCTGCAGCCCTTATTCGCGACATTCGCCGCGAGCGCGAATTCAGTAGGTGGCCGAATTCCCAGGTCGCGGACGAACCGCCATTTCGCCGCAATTGCTTCAACGGCGGTTTTCGAGAACCAGTAAATTTTGTCAGATGATCAAGTTACGCATTTAGCAAGCGCTCCGTGTTGGCAGGATCGTGTGTCGGAAACATGATCGTACCGAACGCCTCGTACTGCTCTTTCAACATTTGTGCGCTCCCAACTGCTTAGGAATGACTTTCGTCGATGCCGCCGATTTCGCCGGTCTGTATCTGATCCGATGAAAAGGCTGCATCACCAACGATGCAAACGCTCTTGCATTCATCTTCGATCAGGACGGATTGGTGGCCGCATGCATGGCCTGGCGTCGGAATGAGGGAGACCGAACCGTCCTCGGTAATGGGCATTGTGCGGGCAAAGACGCCCCTTACACGCGCATCGTAGGCCACTGGCGCGAAGATGATGCCGGTCGGCAGCCGGCACATGAGTGAGGGAAACAGCGCGCCGAAGAGCGCCTTGAGACCTGCATCCGCGTTCGCATCTCCCTGCCTAAACAACCAAGCCTAGGTCTTGAAGATAGGCGAAGCCCTTCGGGATGTCCGATTTGCAGCGCAGTTCCAAAACAAGGTGGGGTTCTGCTGTGAGTTCACGCAGGGCCCGAAAGACTTCGTGCCAATGGATCTCGCCTTCGCCAGGTGCCCAGTGGCGATCTGCGTGACCATCCAGGTCTTGAAGGTGAACATGGCAAAGCTGGGCACCTGCGTCGCGGATGAAGTAATCCACCGGCGGTGCACCGGACATACGGCGAGCAAGATGAGCGTGGCCTGTGTCGATCGACAATGCAATGGCATCAGAGCCGAAGGTATCCACCATCATGCGGCGGCTCGCGGGGTCCACGTCGAGGATGTTTTCGATGACCAAGGTAATCCCCTTGTCCTCTGCTGCTGCCACAACGGGGGCCATGATCTGGTGAATGCGGTCCAGCTTGGTTTCATCATAGTCGGGTTTCGCCAAACGGTTCCATTGATACCAGCGGGTGTACGGCGAATGCAGCACCATTTGCCGCGCACCGATACGGTCTGCGGCCTCTAGTGCCTTGAGGAAACGGGCAGTGATCAGCGGCTGCAGTTCAGGGTCCTTGTTGTCCATGTCCAAACCTTCAAAGGGGCCATGGATACCCAGACGCCCTTGATGCCCGTCGAGCGCGGCCTTGGCTGCTGCGATGCGGTCGTCAAACGCGGTGGTCAGCCCTTTAAAGCTGCCAAAATCCTGCAATTCGATGTCGCGGTCCGCGCCAAACAACCAGTCCCGGTGGTCAGCGATTTCAGCGGCGGTCAGGCAGGCGCCGATCTTGAGCGGTTGCATGCTGTGGTCTCCTTGGATCTGGAATCAGGACATAGGTGGCAATTGCAATAGACAGGCAAAGGGACATGGCCAAAAAGCTGTACCAGCCGCCAAATGTCTGTGTGGTCCATGCAAAGACGAAGGGGGCCGAGGCGTTCACCCCCATTTGGACAAAAGAAATCCAGCCGAGCCGCGCGCCGTAGCCTTTTGCGCCAAACAGCGCGAGCGGCAACGTGCCCCGTGCGATGGTCTTGATCCCGTCGCCCATGCCATAGAGTGCGGCGGCGGCAATGACGCCCGGCAGGGTGAAACCGAAGGTCAGCAAGGTCAGGAACCCCGCCATCATCAACCCGAGCGCCAGCGGATATGTCACCAGCGGATACATGTTCCGGCTGACCAGCATCTCAAAGAACCGGCCGACCGTCTTGAACGGACCGATCACCGCCCCCGCGAGCGCCGCCATCGCCGCGGTATGGCCAAGGTCTTGGACGTTCGTAACCCAGAGCGTCATCACCGCCCCCATCAGGTAGCCCGAGAAGATGAAGGAGATAACCATCCATAGCATCCCGCGCTTGCGGGTCTCTCCGGTCAGTTCCGGCCACTGGGTCTGGTCGGGCTTGGGGGCATCGGGGTCTTTGAGCGCTCCGCGCAGGCCAAAGTAATGGAGGGGAACACAGGTCAGCAAATAGGCAAGGCCAAGGATCACCCAAGTCGTCTGCCAGCCAAAGCCATTGAAGATCCAAAACGTCAGCGGCCAGAAAATCGTCGATGCAACGCCGCCAAACAGCGTAATGATCGAAATCGAACGCGGCGTTGGCACCGTCAGGTCAAGCCGCGCAACGGCTGCAAAAGCGACATTATAAAGCACAAACATCGCCCCTGCCTCGACCAAGAGGATCACGGCAAACAGGCTTATGAGACCTTCCACCTTTCCCAGTAGCATAAGCGCCAATCCCGCCGCCAATGATCCAAACGTCATCACCAGGCGACCGCCGAAGCGGTCGGCCAGTTTGCCAGCAATCGGGGCGAGAAATCCACCAAAGAACAACGCCATCGACAGGACCCCGAAAATCGTGGTCAGCGACATGTCGAGATCACGCGCCATCTCGGGCAACAGAATCGCATAGGCATAGTACAGCGCGCCGTAGCCCATGATTTGGGTGATCCCGAGTGTGATCGCAGGGATGTAATCGCGGTGGATCACCCCGCAGGAAACCCGCGATAGGCTTGGCGTCCAGCGACCCATGTGCCTTGGATTGCGGGTGCCTGACAGTCGGGCCAATCGACAAGCACAAGGTCGGCGCGTTTGCCTTGCGCGATTTCGCCGCGGTCGGTCAGACCCATCGCCTTGGCCGGACCGGAGGAGACGAGTGACCAGATCGTGGAGCGGTTCGCACGTTTTTCGGCGTCCAGCTTCGCCACCGCAGAGAGCATCGCCGGATAGAAATAATCGGATGCCAGCGCGTCACAAAGCCCCGCTTCGACCATATCGCCAGCCCCGAGCGAGCCGATATGGCTGCCGCCGCGCGCGGCATTGGGAGAGCCGAAGATGATTGCATCGCCGTTGTCGCGGGCCGCTTGGGCCGCCTCGATTACCATCGGGAATTCGGCTGTCGTCGCGCCAAGATCGCGGAAATAACGGCGTGTTTCGGCCTTGGTATCGTCATGGCTGAGCATAGGCGCCCCGGCCTTGCGGCCCAGTTCGGCTACCTTTGCAATGGTCTTTGGCACATCGCTGCGGCGGTCCCAGACCTTGCCCAGCAGCTTCAGATAGGCCTCTTCGGAAATGCCCGACCGATCCGCCTTTTTCGCAGTGCGCTGGCGCATCCGGTCATCATCAAGACTGGCGATCTTGAAATCCGGCGAGAATTCAAACTCACGGTCCTGCATGGGCACGTCATAGGCACGCATGGTCATCGAGGTGTGATCGTTGAACGCCAGAGAGGGCGTCAGTGGGGCCTGCAGGGCCCATTTAATCGTTTCAAGCGCCTCAAAGGCAAAGGTTTCCCACCTCAGTTGGATACGGTTCTCGACCATCAGACGGGGGGCAAGGCGCTGGATCGCTTCCATAAGGTCGCGCCCGCGGGCAACGTCGCGCAGGCCGGGTTCCCACCCCAAAGTGATGGCGTGATAGGCGGTGGCGATCCCGTTGCTGGCCAATTGGCGATCCGTATCGATCACCGCCGCATCTATAGGGAAGAATACGTTGGGACGCGGCATCACCTGACGCTCGAACGCGTCGCCGTGGACGTCGATCATGGCTGGGGCAAGGATGCGGCCGCGCGCGTCGATGACCTCACCTTGAACAGGGCCACCGATTTCCGCGATCATGCCGTCTGCAACGGTCACTGTGGTTTCAACGATCTCTTGTGGCAGATAGACCGTAACACCTTGAAAAGTGATCACTCAGGTCGCTCCATAATCAGGTGCCATCGACCGCCTGGCGCGCCGTCCAGCAGGTCGCTTTCCAAGCGAAGAACGTCGAACTCACCAAACAAACGGATCACATCTGTGCTGCCACAGAAATGATGCGGGTGGCGTTTGTCACCTTCATCGTCCTCAAAGACCCATGTATTGCGGGAAATTTCGCGCCCGCCCGGTAGTTTCGACTGCGTCAAGGCGAGACCGCGTAAGGTCAGCATCGTGCCTTGATACGTCCCGCCGGGGCGCAGGATGCGGAAAATCTCGTTGATTGTCCGCTGCATGATTTCCTCATCAGCGTGATATACGACGTTGAACGCCAGCACGTGGTCAAAAGAGCCGTCATCAAATGGCAATGCATCCATTTTGCCAAGACGTGTCTCGATGGACAGTCCCATGCTGGCCGCTTTGCGTGTGAGTTCGGCCAAGCCGTCTTCGGCTGCGTCAAGCCCCGTGGCCTGATGCCCCATGGCCGCATACATCAGCGCATGCCGCCCGATCCCGCACCCAAGATCCAGAACCCGAGAGGAAGGGGCCAGAGCTTTCGCATATTCGGCGATGCGGTCTTCGGGTTGTTCCCAGTCCTCACGTTTGGCCGCGTCATTCCAAGCATCATTCCAATAGGCATGTGCCGTGTCGGTCTTCATCTTTGCTCTCCGATGATCTTGGTGCGGGTCCAGCCGCTAAGTTGTTCGATAGCGATGACCACAACAGCGATCATCAAAATAACGGACATGGCCGTGGGGTAGTCGAAAAGGTCAAAGCCGACCTTAAGCTCGATCCCGATCCCGCCTGCACCGACGAGGCCAAGAATGGTTGATGACCGCACCGCCTTTTCCAGCGCAAAAAGCGATGTTGAGATGAACGCGGGCAATGCGGCAGGGATCGTGGCACAGGCCACCACATCAAGCTTGCGCGCTCCAGTTGCTGTCAGAGACTCCGCCGGTCCTTTCTCGGCACCTTCCATGTCATCGGCAAAGAAGCGTCCGCAAAAGCCGACAGTGTCCACGGCGATAGCCAGCATGCCTGCAAAGGGCCCAAGGCCCACAGCCACTACAAAAACCAGCGCCCAAGCGATGTCAGGCACCGCGCGGATAAAGCCCAGGATGTTACGCACGATCTGGTTGACCCAGATCCCTGCAACCAAGCCACGGGCTGCAAGCAACGCGACGGGGATCGACAGGATCACCCCGATCACGGCGCCTGCAACGGCAATCTGCAATGTTTCAACCATCTTCCAACCCAGACGCGCCAGCGTCTGCGGGTCGGTGTTGGGCGGAAAGGCACGATCCAGAAAATCGGCAAAGCGCGGCGGTGCCGACATCATTTTATCGATCGAGAAGCCTGCCCCCGCAAGGCACCAGACGATCAGCGTAAGACCCGAAGCGTAGCCAAGAAAGGCGAGGGCAGAGGGCCGCTCATAACGTGCAGGCAAAGCATGATCAGTCATAAAGTCCTCGCAGGTCAGAGGCGCTGACGGATGCGGCGGTAGCGTCCAGCTTCAATCGCCCCTCTGCCAGCCCCAGCAAGCGGTCACCATATTTCAGTGCGTGTTCGATATTGTGCGACGTAAAGACGACGGTGACGCCCTCTTCGCGCGCCAGTTTGAAGAACAGATCCATCACGTCTTCGCCCGCTGCTGGGTCGAGCGATGCGCAGGGTTCATCCGCGATCAGAATTTCTGGTTGGCCAACAATGGCCCGCGCGATGGCCACGCGCTGTGATTGCCCGCCAGACAAACGATCCGCACGGCGCTGCGCGAAATCTGCCAGCCCCACCTTTTCAAGGGCCAGTGTCGCGGCATCGCGGGACGCTGTCGGGGCCAGACTATGGCTCCAATGCCGCACTCCGGGGCGCTGGCCGAGCAGGCCGTGAACCACATTCGACAGAACCGAAAGACGCGGCACAAGGTTATGCTTTTGCGACACAAGCCCCATGCGGGCCCGCAAGGCGCGCATTTCAGCCATCTTGGCGGCCGAGGGATCAGTCCCCAGGACCGTGACACGACCGTCACTGGCAGGAATCAACCCCATGAGGCAGCGCAGCAGGGTGGATTTCCCTGTGCCGTTTGCACCGACAAGGGCCACCGCCTCACCCCGTGCCAGTCGGAAGGACACATCTTCAAACACCGGCGTGTCACCAAACCGTTTGGTGACGCCGTGCGCCTCGATATCAACGGCAGGAACCGAGGGGATAATCCCCCCGGCTTCGGCGAGCCGCACAGGGGCTGCGGCTGGGGCCTTGGTTAAAAGATCATTCACTCTGATCTCAGTCGCCAATGAAGTTGTCGAACTGCGGGTAGCCCGCATTGGAATACATCGAGCGGACATAGTCATAGGCGCTGTCGTTAATCGCAACGAGGTCCATGCCGACGTATTTGTCGTTTTCCTCATGCGCGGTGATCCCTGCGATGATCGCATCCTTGTTTTCGAGGATCGCAGTCTGCACCATTTCAGCCGCCTCGGCAGGCACATGTGCGCCGACCATGATCATGTCGTTCGGCAGGTCACCCGAGCGCGCAATCATCTTGTAAAAGCCGTATGGCAAATCCGTTTGGCCGTTCCGCACACCGATGAAAGTGCCTGCATTCATGCCAAGCGCATCAATATCGCCGTTGTTCAACGCCTCGAAGGCGATGTTGCGCGACGTGTGGGTTTTCTCAATGTCATTGACTGGGTCGACACCGTGATCGGCGAGGACCTGCATGGGGCAAAGCATGTTTGAGGTCGAGCCGATATCCCCGAAGGCGACCGACTTGCCGACCAGATCAGCAGGCACGTTGATGCCGCTGTCGGCCCGCACGATGATCGCACAGTGATAGTCCGGACGGCCCAGACCGATCAGCGGGGTGGCTTCGGTCAACTTGTTGATCACGACATACTCGGCAGGGCCGGACACAACAAAATCGACTGTCTCACCGCGCAGCGCTTCGGCAGCCGCAGTGCGCGAGTTGACGGCGTAGAACTCGAACGTATCGCCAGTAGCAGCTTCCAGCGCCTCTTTGAACGGACCCCATTCCAGCTGCAGGCGCTCCATGCCTTCAACATCCGTGACAGCCAGTTTCCATGTTTCTGCCGTAGCCGCGAATGCAGATACAGCCGCGAGGCCAAGGCCCAGAACGATTGATTTGATTTTCATGACAACCTCCACTGAAAGTTCATTCGGATGATTTCCACGAGTCCATGACTGGTACGCGACAGGCGCGTGAAGCTTTTGTAACGCGCTCAGGCGGCCAACCGGAACAGACGTACATTCATGTATGCGATACTGCCTGAAAGCTGTGCCACGCTTTGCATCAGGCACTTGTTGCGCAAGAAGACAGAACAATTTTGAACTTTGATGTCTCCTGCCCGCCAAGGGATTTGTCGGCAGTATAAGTGCTCACCCAAACACCACCTGCTTTTTCGATGACACGCAAAGATGCGAGATTGTCGGGGCTTGCTGTGATTTCGACGTAGTTCAGCCCCGCCATTTTCGCTTCTTGAAGAATCTCAACAAGTGCAGCGGTTGCCAGCCCTTCACCCTGTCGCCATGGAACAACTGCGAACCCGATGTGACCAGAACACGTGGGCGGCAAATCCTCGGTTCCTGGTTGCCATCGCAAACTTATGTGCCCGCAAAATCCATCATCCCATATCCACCGTCGAATACTTGGCAACCGCGGAACTTTCGAACCGTCGGGGAGAGTAACCGGTCCAGCCTTTGCATCCGGATCATCGAGACTTGAAACAAATGATGCTGCATTGCTTTCGATGCTTTTGATTTGGTCTTGCGCTGCATCTGGTCGCAGATTGTCCGGCGACCATCCTCGACGCAAAGCCGAGACGTGATCGGGTATGTGGTCAATACTAGGTCTGAGTAACTTCACCTAACTCTCCTCAACAAGTTAAAGTCTTTCCTGACGTGCAACACCTGTGGCTCCAACATAGCTTGCCGCTTGAAAGGTATGCGCAGGGCCTCCCCTCCCGTTTTGACTGGAGATGTTGCGTGAAGTCTTCGTGACATCACACGGGCCATTGCGCCTGACATATCGATGTCATAACCCCATGGCATAAATTCATTCGGATGATTTGGAAATGAACAGAGACAAGTGGCGCCAGATCCGCGCCGAAATCGAGCAGGACATCATGGACGGCGTGCTTCCCGCAGGGGCGAAACTGCCAACCGAGCCAGAGCTGGTCGCAGTATATGATGCGGGCCGGCACTCGGTGCGCCGCGCGATCACAGATCTTGCAAAGGACGGCTTGCTAAGCGTCGAGCAGGGTCGCGGCACCTTTGTGCAACCGCGTCCGGTTCTGGAATACAGCATCGGCACGCGGACACGGCTACGGCCCAACCTCGCGCCACAGGGCGTGGATGTATCAAGCGAAAACCTTGGTGTCGAACACGTGCAGGCAGGCGGCTCAATCGCCGCAGACCTTGGCCTTGAAACCGGTGCGCCGGTCATCGCCAGTGGTCGCATGACCCTCGCGGATGGCATCCCGATTTCCTTCGGTACGCTTTATCATGATGCCTCCCGCTTTGCTGAATTTCCCGAACGCCGCGCGGTGCTGGGGTCCGTCAGTGCTGTCTACAAGTCCTATGGTATTGACGACTATCTGCGCGGCTCAACGCAGTTGAACGCCCGTCCGGCCCGCGCCAGCGAAGCGCAGCGTCTGCGGCAGCATCCCGACATGCCGGTGATTGTGATCCGTGCCGTTGACACCCTGCTTGACGGCACCCCCATCGCCTGCAGCCGGGTCATCTGGTCCGCCGCACGCGTCAAATTCAACGTTCCCAACAAAGAGGACTAGGCCATGCCTGACCCGCATACTCTGGCCAACTATCCGCATGATGTGATGCTGAGCATTCTGGCCAAAGCGGATGCGGTGCGGATCAAGGCATTTGCCGAAGTACTTATCCCGCAATTGGGCGATATCGCAGTGCTGGAAAACCGAACGGGGCTGGTGATGTTGCCGATGCGGGACACCGCCAAAGGCGTCAATTTCCACCTTGGCGAAGTCTTGGTCAGTGAGGCCCGGATCGCCGTGGACGGGCGGGATGGCTATGGCATGCGACGCGGGCGCGACCTAGAGGCGGCGATGGCGATGGCGCTGATCGATCTCGCCGTGGCCAGTGGCGTTTCGCATGACGCCTGCGCAGCATTCCTTGACCAAGAGGGTGCCACCCAGACCGCCGCCGACACGGACCGTCTTAAGCGTGTCGAGGCCACCCGCGTTGATATGGAGACTTTCTGATGGGCGCATATCCGATACCGTCCGAATTCGAGGCGCGCACCAATGCGACCTATGAAGCCTTGATGTGGGCGTTGTCCCGCCCCGGATTGCCAAGAGACCTGCCATCAGCGGGCCAAGCCGGGATCATTGAAACCCTGATTGACCGGGAATGTGCGGTCTATTGTGAAGACGCTGATATGGCGGAACTGGCCGCGCGCAGCGGAGCGGTATTGGCCGCCCCTGAGAAGGCGGATCATCTGTTTTTGTCTCAGCCGCCCGCGCAATTGACAGGGCTGCGCCAAGGTTCTGACATGTACCCCGAGGAGGGGGCGACATTGGTCATGCCAGTGTCGTTGGGCAGCGGCGGCACCCTGCGCCTTTCAGGTCCCGGTGTGAACGGTGAGGTCACCCTTTCGCTTTCGGGCATCCCGCAGGGTTTCTGGGCTGAGCGGACCCGCGTCATGCGCTATCCCATGGGTTTTGAAGTCTTCCTGCTTGATGGCGCCACAGTCATCGGCATTCCCCGTACAACAGTCGTAGAGGTTCTCTGATGGCCTATGTTGCAACGCGTGGCGGTGAACGCGCGATTGAGCAATCCCAGCGGCTTTTTCGCGAAGAGATGGGCACGATCACGGCAGAGCGCGTTGCCGAAATCCGCCGCGCCCTGCCTTATCTGATTGATCGGGTGATGGGCGAAGCCTCACTTTATGACGAAGACCTTGCCGCCCTTGCCCTGGCGCAAACCGGCGGCGAACTTTATGAGGCGGTGCTCTTGCTGCGCTCCTGGCGCACGACCCAGCCGCGGCTGGCTGTGGCCGCACCTGTGACGCAAGAGGGTTTGTTCACCCATCGTCGCATCTCTGCCGCTTTCAAGGATATTCCCGGCGGTCAGGTGCTTGGACCAACCCTCGACTATGCCCACCGCATTTTGGCGACCGAGGTGCTGTCGGATCAGGCCTATACGCCTGACCCTGTTGAACCGGCGGCCCAGCCCAGCCCGGCAAGGCAGCCCTCGGTTGCCGCATGGCAGGCCGAGAATGATCTGCTGAGCGCCGCGCCAGCGGATCCGACCGCAGGCAACGATATTCCCGACATCACGCGTGAGCCGCTGCTGTTCCCGTCAAAGCGCGCCCATACGCTGCAATCACTGGCACGGGCCGAAACCGGCGGGGTTCTGGCATTGGGGTACGCCGCCCAACGCGGTTACGGCCAAGCCCACCCCACGGTGAACGAGCTACGCTTGGCCGAGGGTGAGGTAATGGTTCAGCACCCGCGCGGGACCACCTTCAGCGCCGGTCGGGTCAAGATCAGTCAGGCCGAAGTGGTCAACAAAAAGGGCACGCAGCTTGAACTGGGCTTTGCCGCGACGCTGGGCTGGAACGAGGTCAAGGTGATTGCCGCGGCAACGCTGGATCTTAACAGCGAAGGCGCTGCGAAAGGATCAGCCACGGAAGAGGAATTCTTTCTCTATCACACCGAAGGCGTCGAAAGCTCGGGCTTTTGCATCCACTTCAAACTGCCCCATTACGTCACGTTCCAATCCTCGCTTGATGCCATGCGGGATGCGAAGACCAAGAAGAACGCCAGACAAGCGGAGCCAGCCGAATGAGCCTCAAATCCCTGACAAAAGACTGGGAGCCGATGTCCTATGGTTTTCTTGATGCATCAGCCAAGTGCGAGATCAGACGCAAGACGCTGAAGGCCATTGCAGTTCCGGGCTGCCAGATCCCTTATGCCAGCCGCGAAGTGCCCATGGCCCGTGGATGGGGTACCGGCGGGTTGCAGATCTCTTGCACGCTGATCAATCCGCGGACCACTGTAAAGGTGATCGACCAAGGGGCGGATGACAGCGTCAATGCGGCGTCAATCCGGCGGTTCTTGTCCCGTGTCTCTGGTGCGCCAACGACGACAGATACGCTCAAGGCGGATCTGATCCAGTCCCGCCACCGCATCCCCGAGGAAAAACTGCGCGAGGATCAGGTGCTCGTCCTGCAGGTGCCCAACCCAGAGCCGCTGCGGCCGGTGCAACCCAACATGTCCATCGCCCGGCAGATGCATGCAGATGCGGATTACGGGCGGATGTGGCTGCAGCTTTATGAGCAGATCGTGCGTTCGGGTCGCGTGATGCAGGGGGCCAGCTATCCATCGCTGGTCCACGGGCGCTTTGTCATGACCCCGTCGCCAATCCCGCGCTGGGACGTGCCCAAAATGCATATGGCCAAGCACCTCACGATCCTGTCGGCAGGGCGCGAAAAGCGTCTGCACGCCGTGCCGCCCTATACGCGGGTCGAACCACTGGTGTTTGACGATGTGCCCTATCAGGTGGAAGAACACGGGCAACTGACCTGCACCCGTTCCGGCGCCAAAGGGTATTTCATGAACGAAATCCCGCAAAATGACGGAACATCGACCTATGAGGTGTCCGACAGCGAATTGGGCATCAAGACCATTCAAAAAGCGGATGGTGATACGGTTGAACTCGGCGACACATGGTATCAAGACGGGGAGATGACCCAATGATGGACCCGCCCCAGATCGTCAAAACGCGGCCTTTGCTGCTTGCACGGGGGGTCAGTAAATCCTTTGGCGCGGTCAAAGCGCTACGGGATGTTTCCGCCACCGTTTATCCAGGCGAGGTTCTGGGCATTGTCGGTGAAAGCGGATCAGGCAAATCGACCTTTCTGCGCTGTCTCAACCTTGAAGAGACACCGGACGAAGGCAGCTATACCCTTGATCTGCCGGATGTGCAGGGCAATCTGTTTGATCTTGACCGCTATGCCCGCCGCATGCTGTGCGCCACGCGGATCGGGATTGTCTATCAGAACCCGCATTTGGGGTTGCTGATGAAACACTCGTCATCGGGCAACGTGGCCGAACGGCTGTTGGTCGCGGGCGAACGGCGCTTTCATGTGTTGCGCGAAAAGGCGCGGGGTGCATTGGATGCATCCGAATTCCCGTTGGAGCGGATGGATGCGCCGCCGATCGAACTATCGGGAGGGATGCAGCAACGGGTGCAACTCGCCAAAGCGATCGCGCTGGAACCTGCGTTGCTGTTGCTGGATGAGCCGACAACGGGATTGGATGTCAGCGTGCAGGCCCTTGTGCTTGATACGCTGAAAAAGCTGCAACAAGAGCGCAAGATCACCATGGTGATCGTCAGCCACGACCTTGGTGTCATACGCACGTTGTCTGACCGTGTGATGGTGATGAAAAGCGGTCAGGTGGTTGAAGAAGGTCTAGCCGATCAGGTCTTTCAGGACCCGCAACACGCCTATACGCAACAACTGGTGCATGCAAAACTATGACTGTTCTTGATGTTCGCGGCCTGTCCAAGGGCTTTATCATGCACCATCTTCGCACCCGCATGGGCGCGTTTGAGGATATCAGCTTTCAGCTCAATGCCGGCGAGTTTTTGTTGCTGAAAGGTAAGAACGGGGCGGGAAAGTCCACGCTGCTGCGAACGCTTTATCGCAGCTACCTTTCGCAAGGTGGCGAGATCCTGTTCCACTCGGACCACGGCGTCATCGATCTGGCTAAGGCCGCGGATGTGGATGTGTCCTTCCTGCGCCGTACCGAGATCGGCTTTGTCACACAATTCCTGACAGCGCGCCCTCGGGTGACCGCGCAGGATCTGGTGGCCGAGCCACTGCGGCTTGCAGGTCAGCCCGCGGAGGAGGCGCTGCGCACTGCGCGCCATTGGCTGAATGCTTTTGGTGTCAAGGAAGAGCTTTGGGCGGCGTACCCAACAACTTTTTCTGGCGGTGAGCAGCAAAAGGTCAATCTGGCCCGCGCCCTTATCCTGCCGCAGCGTTTGTTGTTGCTTGACGAACCCACCGCCTCGCTTGACGTCATCGCCCGTGCGGCTTTGGTAGAACGTCTGGCCGAGCTCAAAGCGCAAGGCACGGCGATGATCGGCGTATTCCACCACCCCGGCGATGTGGCCGCATTGATTGACCGCGAAATTGACCTGACCCCCGATACTGCGCCCGAAGAGGACCGAGATGATGTGGCTGTCTGACTTTACGCTGGTTCTGCCTGACCGCATCGTCAAAGGCGGTTCGGTCCGCGTTGAGGACGGCTTGATCGCGGAAATCCGCGAAGAGATCGTGCCCGAGGGGATCAACGGGCGCGGCATGCAGCTGTTCCCCGGTTTCATCGACATGCACGGCGACATGATC
>JAQCLA010000053.1 GCA_027592105.1 Pseudomonadota bacterium
TTGTCACTTCCTCGGCGCTGCGCACGCGCAAACTGGCGGTGTCGGGCGACAAGGTCGCCAGGCCGCTGGGCAGGTCGCGACCCGCAAACCACATCAGCTCGTCGGCATCGAGGATCATCACCCAGCCTTCGGTGATTTCGCGATAGGCCGCTGTCATCGCCGCGCGTTGGCGCTTGGTGAACCGCGCGCCGGGCGCGACACCTATGCTGGCCCAAAGCCCGTGGGTGCAGGGGCGAAATTCCACCCTTGGGTCACCGGCCAAGGCATGTTGTGCCGGGTCATCGGGATCATCCAGAAATACGATGATCCGGGCCGCGCCTTGTGACAAATGCCATGTCAAAAAGCGTTCCAGCACGGCCGTTGGTTCGCGTGCGATCGTGACCACGGTAAGCGGACGCGTGCCGGACATCGCTTATACCAACCCCACGAAGCGGTCGGGGATCTTGATCGGCAGGCCTGGCTCCATCGCGCGCGGGTCGGTCGATTTGCGCGGCCGCTTGGCGGGGCTGCCGTCCGCTGACCGCCCGGGTTGCTGATAGGCGATCTGTTTGGCCTCGGTGAAATCCAAGACATCGCCGACCGCGCCCGCCGCGTCGATCGCGCCCAGCCTGTCGGTTTGGTGGCCAACGAAACTGCGGTGCTGGGCGGTGCCGCCGCGCGCGGCCAGCCGGTCTTGTGCCACCTGTCGATCGGCCAAGGCCATGTGGAACAGCACGAAATGCGCACTCATCCGCACGGGTCGGTTGATCAGACGATGCGCGCCGCCGGCCCAATTGTTCCAGCGCGAAATCACGAAGGGCTTGGTATAGGTATCGGCCATGTAGCCAAAGCGCCGTGGCCCGATAAAGGGCTGCGCAAGGGTCAGTGGCGCGTGTTCCTCGGGGCCATGCTATTCCTCACCCGCCGCGATGGCATGGGCCGTCATCTCGGCCATCTGGCGACGGGCCGCGTCAGTCGGGCGGTCATAGGCGTCGCGCGCGAAGGCATAGCTTGGAGCCGAGACGATCAGCCGGTGATCGGCGTGGTTCCACGACAGCTCCCACTGGCCTTTGATCACGGCATGGGACATCTCGGGCGAAAGCCCGCCCTCGAAGCGGGTCACGAAAAGCGGTGTGTCGAAGCCGAGCTTACCCAAGCCCGCTGTCAGCCGCGCCATGACGGCCAGCATCCCGTCGCGATAGGCGAGGGGGTCATCGCCCAGATGTTCGAGCGCGTAATCAAGGCAGATGGCGGCGATCTTGGCGCGTTTGCCGATGTTGGCTGCCGCCGCTTTCAGGTTGTTTGCGGCGATGAGCAGGTTCTCGACCGCGCGGCCGCCCGCGAGATCCGTGGCGCTGGCCGAGGCATCGGTTTCGGCGCGGGCGAAGATCAGGGGCAGGGGGGCGAATTTCTCGATCTGCCAGTGCAGGATGGTCTCGGCCACCAGCACCTCATGCGTGGCTTCGCGCAAGGGCTCCAGCCGGTCGGTTTCGCGTGCGGCTTCGATCCCCGCCATGCCGACCGCGCCGATGTCGTCGTCGGCGCTGACGATATGGTGGGGGAAGGCGGGCGCGCCGGGATTGGCGAGTGCGGCGCGTGGGCCGCCAAGGCCCAGGATGCCCCAGACCGCACCCGGCCCATCGCCCACGATCGCGCCGCCCGTGATATGGCGGCGAAAGCCGCGCACCCCTTGGGCCCCGTCGAGCCGGGCGGTGAAGCGCAGCCAATCGCCGTCGCGCGCCACGCCCCAAGCGTCGATCCCGTCGAGCAGATCATCGGCCCCGGCATCGGTGGGGCTGTCCTGCGTAGGGTGCGCCTTCAGGCGCACCGCCCCTGCCGCGTCATCCGCCCCCCCAAGGCGCAGCGCGATATCGGCGATCACCTTGTCAGACAGCCGCATCGCCAGCCCCGTGGGGTCAAAGCGGATCACATCGCCATTCTTGGCGCGCACCACCACGCCGTGTCCTGCGATCAGGGTGTCGTCATCATCAGGCTCGGGCATGGGCGGCCTTTCGGGTCGGGGATGGGGTCATGGCGTTGTCCGGTCGAATTGCAAGCTGCCTGCGCCCGCGCGATCGGGTGCTTCGGCAAAGCCCTTTTCCGCCAGCACCGGGCCGTAGCCTGCGCGCAGCTCGGCCGCCTGTTCGTCAGAGGCGAAGGGGACGAGCACGCGCCGGACCGTCTTGAGGTCTTGGCCGGCAAGGATCGCGGCGAGCAGATCGGCTGGGCGGCTGATGCGCAGCGCGCTGGGGCGAAAATCATGCAGATAGGCGGCAAGCCCGCCCGCCTCGGCCCCGGCATCATTGGGCAGGCGGAGGGGGCCATCGGCCCATTTCAGCCGCGCCGAATTCTCGGCACCCGCGCGGCGCGCGACCTCTTGGGCCAGCGTGATCAGTTCGGCCCGGTGATCATGGGCGAGGATGACCAACTTTTCGGTCAGCTTGATCGCCCGGATCGGCAGAAAGCCAAGCCCCACCCCGATGTCGAGGACGCGCGTGTGGCCGTCGAGATAGCCCATGATGTTGCGCGCATGGCGACGCTCGAACCGGCCCGCGACGATGGCGGTCAGCGCCTCGGGGCGAAAGATGCGGGCGTCTGCCGGCAGGGCGATCTCGTGATTGGGCACCCAGTCGCGCGGCACATCGCCCGACAGGTCGAGCGGCGCGGGCAGGTAGGGGTTGCCCCCCTCGACGGCCCAGCCCGCGATGGTTTCGATGCGGCGTTCCTCCTTTGGGCGGGCGCTTGCCTTTTTCTCGACGGCGCTCATCAGGGCCGCGATCTTGGCGGGGTCGCGGGCCTGCGGCGGCTTGGCCTCCACATCGGTGATCGGCACCTTCGAGGCTGCGATCAGGCTGTCGCGGAGCTGTTCGTAGGCCTCGGTCTGGCGGTATTCGGCAAGGCGTGCCTCGACCCGTTCGAGGGCCGTGTGATGCAGCTTGTTCAGGACCGGGTCTTTCAGCAATTCGGCCATGATGTGCGCGCGCTCGGGCGCATGGCGCAGGATGGCGCGATCCTCGACCTCGTTGCGGTCCTGAAGCGACCAGTAATCGGCGTTGTACTTGTCTTTCTTGTTGTTCACATTGCCGCGGAACTTGCGCACGGCGTAAGCATCCACGGATTTCACCGCATAATGGTTCATCTGCGCCCAATCATAGCCGATGGTGCGCCGGATCGAGCGCCAGCCGCGGAAGCGGAAGTAATCCTCCATCGGGCGGCCAGAGCCGTTGAGCCATTTGATCGTGTCGGGAAAGCCGTCTTCCAGATGTTTGGATTTGATCGCGGGGCGGTGGATGCCGAGTTTCCAGTATTCGGGGTCGAATTTGAACAGCGTCTTGACCCCCCAACCCTTGTTCCACAGAGGCGGGGCCGCGCGGGTATATTGCTCGGTCACGGGCGCGCGCGACCAATCCACCACGCCGCCCGAGCCGAAGATGCGCCATGTGATGACCACGCCATTGGCGCCGCGCGCGACCGTGTCATCGAGCATCCCCTCAAGGCTGCCCGCAGGGTGGTTGATGGACAGGAATTCATCAGCGTCAAAAACAAGCACCCAATCGGCATTCTGCACCAAGGGTTCGGCTTGGGCGTGGTTGAGCGCCGAGGGCTGGGGTTTGATCCCTTCGGGGATGACATTGGGGCGGTGGTAGCCAAGGCCCAGCTCTTCGAGCCGGATCAGCATCGCGTCGGTGCCGTCGAAACAATCGTTGGTATAGACGAGGATATCGGTGAACCCCACGGCAAGGTGATGGGCGAACCATTCCAGAAGGAACGGCGCCTCGTCCTTCATCATCGAAACCGCCATGACGGTGCCGTGTTTCGATTGTGGTTTGAGGTGCTGCATCCCCCGGCATGCCCCGCTTCGGCCTCTGGATTATGGGCCATTCGGGACAGGTGTTAGCACGTTCGACGGTGATCGCAAACGAAAGACCGGCGTAGGTTGCCCGCGCCGGTCCGGTTTTCAGTGGGTGATGCGCGCTTCAGGCGGTGCGCATCGCCGTGCCGCGCGGGGCGCGGAAGTGGCGCTGGTGCAAAAAGATGACAAGCGCCACAGCTGTGAATTGCAGCGCGATGGCGATCGCGCTTAGCGCCCAGTAGGCCGTGCTGAACTTCTCGATCAGACCGGCGCTGACGAGACCGGCATTGATCCAGAACTGCATCAGGACCGACATCGCCACGGGCGGGCAGACCAGCGCGTAATTGCCGGGGCTGATCGCCGCGCCGGTCAGAAAGCGGCGGGCATAGCCGGTGGCGGCCAGAACCGTCAGACCGAAGAGCGCGAAGAGGATCTCGACCGACAGAAGGCGGGTCAGAAGCATCATCTTTTCGGCACCCTCCATATGGACGCCGAAGCTGACCTCGAGCCCGTGGGCTTGGCGCAGCATCAAGATGCCCAAGATCGTGGTGATCGGCACAATCATCATCAGCGTGGGTGCTTGTTCAGCGGCGACACCGTTCTCCATGATCGACCGCAGACCGAGGACGAGGCCCACCAGAACGATGAAGGCTGACGCGACGAGGAAGAAGCTCGACAAGATCAAGCCGATGCCGGCGACCGTGGCATTGGCGCTGAGGGCTGCGGGGGCGGCAAGGCCCACGCCGGTCATGGCCAGCGCGAAGGCGGGCAGCATCTGGGCGAAGGAGTTGTTCTTGGCGCAGTCGAACCCACCCGAGGCGGTGACACGCGCGATGAATTGGCCCAATTGCTTGAAGGCCAGATAGCCGACGGCAAGGAAGGCCACCATCGCCAAGGGGAAGAGGTATTCGATCACCGACCACAGCCCCGGCACGAAGACGAGGCCAAGGATGAAGCCGCCATTGATCGACATGGCGAGCGCCAAGGGCAGGGCCATCATTTGCGTCTGGGCGTTGGAATTGGCGAGCGCCTGACCTTTGTTCGAGGTCCAGAAGCCGCGCATCTTGCGCAGGTTCCAGATCAGCAGCGACAGGTTCAGCGCGCCGAAGATGGCGATGCCCAAAAGTGCGATAGTGATGGCGGCGGTCAGGGCCGCATCGCCACGGCCAAGGGCGGCCACGATATCTTCGAAGATCGGCACGGTGCGGCCGGGATGGGGCACCCAATGCATCAGATACATGAAGAAGGTGACGGAAATGCCGCCCGCGCCCACGGAGGCGAGGAAATAGAGCGGTGACCAGTTATCGGCGGGGCGTGTTTGGGAATGTGACATGGCTTAAGTCTCCTTGATGGGAGAGGGGGTAGGCCATGCAACCCATGCGTGTCGGTGACTTTGTTACCAGCGTCAATTAATTTTGCGCGCAGGGTCATTTTTCCAACCCCGTAGGGTGCGTCTGAAGGCACACCCTACGGATGGTGTTTACAGCAAGCTGTCGGGCATCTTTTGTTCTGCCGCCGTATTGGCGCGGCGGAAAAACAGCGTGACCAGCGTCGAGACGATCACGATGAACAGCGAGTAAAGCGCAGGCACCGCCATGATCGCTTGCTGCTGGTCGGGCGGAAAGGTGAAGACGATGATCGCAATTGCCAATGGCCCGTTCTGGATGCCCGTCTCAAGCGCCACGGTGCGCGCATTGCGCGGATGCAGCTTGAGGGCGGTGGCGAAAAGATAGCCCAGCGTGATGCCCACAAGCCCCAGACCGATGGCCGCCACATAGGTGGCAGGCGTGGTGTTGAGCAAAAACTGCCAGTTCTGCGGCACCCATGTGACCATGATGAAGGCGATGAAGAACAGCGCCAAAAGCGCGCCGCAAAACTCGATCACCGCGCCCACATTGGCGTTGAGCTTGCGCAGCCCCATGCCGATGGCCACAGGCACCAAGAGCACGATCAGCACGCGCACGATATCCTCGCGCGGGATGTCGAGATCGAGGGCCGAGGCATAAAGCAGCAAGATGATCGGGATCAAGATCACCCCTGTCACGGTCGAGGTGACCGTCATCAAGACCGACAACGCCAGATTGCCCTTGGAGAAATAGGTAAAGATATTCGAGGTCGTGCCGCCCGGCATGCAGGCCATGATCAAGATGCCGATAGCGATGGGTTCGGGGACAACCAAGAACACCGCCATCATAAAGCCCAACAGCGGCATGATCCCATATTGGCTGATCACGCCGATGCCCAAGCCATAGGGCCGCTTGAGCGCCAGATAGAAGTCGCGCGGCGTGAGCGAGGCCCCCATGCCCAGCATGATGATCGCCACCATGATGCCCAAGAGCGTCTGTGTGAATTCATCGACCATGCTGTCTTACTCCGCCGCTATATCTGCCAACGCCTCGGCGCGCAGGTCTTTTCTGAGGATCTTGCCGACGTTGGATTTCGGCAATTCATCGCGGAATTCAAAGAGTTTGGGCACTTTGTAGCCGGTCAGATGCTCTTTGCAGTAAGCGCGCAGCGCATCGGCCTTGAGGCCGGGATCGGAGGCCACGATATAGGCTTTGACCGCCTCGCCCGCCTCAGTATCGGGGACGCCGATCACCGCTGCCTCCAGCACGCCGGGATGGGCGGCCAGAACATCCTCCACCTCGTTGGGATAGACGTTGAAGCCCGAGACAAGGATCATGTCCTTCTTGCGATCCACGATGCGCACATAGCCGTCGGGGTCCATCACGCCGATATCGCCGGTCAAGAACCAGTCGCCACGCATGGTTTTGGCGGTTTCCTCGGGTTTTTCCCAATAGCCCTTCATGATCTGCGGTCCGCGCGCGGCGATCTCGCCGGGTTGGCCCTGTGGCACGGGATTGCCCGCCTCGTCGAGGCAGAGGATCTCGGTCGAGGGGACGGGCACGCCGATGGACCCGGCGCGCGCCTTGCCCAATGGCTCGAAGGTCAGCACGGGCGAGGTTTCGGTCAGCCCATAGCCTTGGATCACGGGGGCGCCGGTGATCCGCTCCCATGTCTCGGCGACGGAGGTTTGCAGCGCCATGCCACCGGCGGAGGCGAATTTCAGATGCTTGGGCGGGCTGTCGCGGAACCAGATTTCATTGGTCAGCCCGTTAAACAGAGTGTTCACGCCGCTCATCCAGGTGATCTTGTAGTTCTCAAACGCGCGCTTGAGGTTCGACAGGGGCCGTGGATTGGGGATCAGGATGTTGCGCGCGCCCAGCCAGTAAAAGCCCAGCAAATTCACCGTGAAGGCAAAGATATGGTAAAGCGGCAAGGCGGTCAGCGCCACCTCGCGGCCCTTTTCGACGCCATTCTCCACGCCTTCGATCAATTCCATGGTCTGTTCCATGTTCAAGAGCAGGTTGGCATGGGTCAGCATCGCGCCCTTGGAAACACCCGTGGTCCCGCCGGTATATTGCAGCACGGCGACATCATCGCCCGCGACCTCTTGGTGATAGGCCGCTACGGCGATCTTGTCGGCGGCGATGCGCGCGCGCCCTGCGGCCAAGGCGGCAGGTAGGCGGATATGGGGGGTGTCGATCCGCTTGACCGATTTGTCCCAATATTTCTGCACCAAGCCCACGATGCCGCGCGGCATGGCGGGCAGAAACTCGGCCACGCGGGTGATGATCACATTGGGAATGGGATGGCCCGCTGTCGCCTGTGGCAGCTTGTCGGCGAACATATCCATGATGATCAGCGCATGTGGGCGGGCATCTTCGAATTGGCGCGCCATCTCTTCCGCGGTGTAGAGCGGGTTGACGTTGACCAGCACGCAGCCCGCCTTGAACACGCCAAAGGCCGCCACGGGGAAGGATAGGCAATTGGGCATTTGCACAGCCACCCGATCGCCCATCTTCAACCCGGCCACGTCGCGCAGATAGGCGGCCATCGCATCCGACATGGCATCGACTTGCGCGAAACTCAGCGTGCCGTTCATGCCGTTGGGCAAACAACATGTGAATGCCGGCGCGCGGCCATAGCTTGCCGCCACCGAACCGATCAAATCCGCAAGATTGCGATAGGCGGGGGTCGTGATTTCGACCCGCGCGCCCGCACGGTAGAAGGCCGTCCAAGGCCGATCTGGATGCTCCATGAGCCTCCCCCTCATGTCACGCCACTATCGGGCGACGCTAGCGCAACTCGTTTGCACTTGGAAATGAAAAGAAAAAGAACGTGGCGTCAGCCGCAGCACCACCTGCCAGCAGGGGTCAACTGCCGCGATATGTTCCATAGCCATAAGGCGATAGCAGCAAGGGCACATGGTAATGATCTTGTGCCGACATGCCGAAACGGATCGGCACCTCGTCCAGAAACAAAGGCTCGATCGCGTCGATCCCATGGCGGCGCAGGTAATCGCCCGCTGCAAAGACCAGCTCATAAGTGCCGGTCGCAAAGGCATCTTCGGGCAAGATCGGCCCATCGGTGCGCCCATCGGCATTGGTGATCTTTTCGGCGATTTTCTCGCGCGATTGGCCCGTGATGCGGTAAAGGGTGATCTTGAGCCCTTCCGCCGGGCTTCCACGCGAGGTGTCAAGAACATGGGTGGTCAGAAAACCGGGCATCTTGTCTCTCCGTCATGGCCTGCGCGACCATTTCCCAGCCGCGCCCCCCTTGCAACCCCCCGCACGCTTCGCCAAGCCTTTGTGCCAGACGAACGGAGGCCTGCCCGATGAACAGATATCCCCGCGACATGACCGGCTATGGTGCCACGCCGCCCGATCCGCAATGGCCGGGTGGTGCCAAGATCGCGGTGCAGATCGTGCTGAACTACGAGGAAGGGGGCGAGAACAACATCTTGCACGGCGATGCCGCCTCCGAGGCGTTTCTGTCCGAGATCACCGGTGCCGCCCCTTGGCCTGGGCAGCGGCATTGGAACATGGAATCGATATATGACTACGGCGCGCGGGCGGGGTTTTGGCGGCTGCACCGCATGCTGGGCGCGCTGCCCGTCACCGTCTATGGCGTTGCCACGGCGCTGGCGCGCGCGCCGGAACAAGTGGCCGCGATGAAAGACGCGGGCTGGGAGATTGCCTCCCACGGGCTGAAATGGGTCGAACATCGCGACATGTCCGAAGAGCAGGAACGCGCCCAGATCCTTGAGGCCATCGCGCTGCACACAGAGGTGACGGGAAGCGCGCCGCGCGGCTGGTACACGGGGCGCTGTTCGATGAACACCGTGCGGCTGGTGGCCGAGACCGGGCAATGCGCCTATGTGGCCGATGAATATGCCGATGATCTGCCCTATTGGCGGCGGGTGGGCGACCGCGATCAGCTGATCGTGCCCTATACGCTCGATGTCAACGACATGCGCTTTGCCATTCAGGCGGGCTTTGCTGAGGGGGCGCAGTTCGGCCGCTATATCACCGACAGCTTTGACTGCCTTTATGCCGAGGGCATGGCAGGCGCACCCAAGATGCTGTCCATCGGGCTGCATTGCCGCCTGGCAGGGCGCCCCGGGCGGGCGCAGGCGCTGCAACAGGCGCTGGCCCATATGGCGGCACATGACGGCGTCTGGTTTGCCACAAGGTTGCAGATCGCTGAGCATTGGGCGCGTGTCCATCCGCCAAAATCCGGGCCGCGCCCATCCCAGATGGACCGCGATAGCTTTGTCGCGGCCTTTGGCGGGATTTTCGAGCATTCCCCATGGATCGCCGAGCGCGCCCATGCGCTGGAGCTTGGACCGGCCCATGACACGCCGCGCGGCGTGCACGCCGCCCTTGCCCGCATCTTTCGCCGCGCGACCGAGGATGAGCGTCTGGCCGTGCTCAACGCTCATCCCGATCTGGCCGGCAAGCTTGCCGCCGCCAAACGGCTGACGCCCGAAAGCACGGCGGAACAGGCCAGCGCAGGCCTTGATGCATTGACTGATGCGGAACATGCGGAGTTTACCGCCCTCAACACCGCCTATGTGGCGCAATTCGGTTTTCCCTTCATCATCGCGGTGCGCGACAATACCAAAGCCACGATCCTTGCCGCCTTTCGGCGTCGCATCGCGCAAGACCGCGCCACCGAGTTTGCCGAGGCCTGCCGTCAGGTCGAACGCATCGCCGAGCTACGCTTGATGGAGAAGCTGGGATGAGCCGCGAGATCATGATCCAGCCGCTGACGGCGAAGGCCTTCGCCCCTTTCGGTGATGTGCTTGCGGTTGCGGGTGAGCCCGACAAGATCATCAACCAAGGGCTTTGCGGGCGCTGGCATGATCGCGCGAAGCTTGATTTCGACGGGGGCAGGGCGGGCATCAGCCTGTTTCAATCCGAGGCACGCAGCTTGCCTTACCAGCTTGAGATGGTCGAGCGCCATCCGCGGGGATCGCAGGCTTTCATCCCCATGTCGCTTGATCCGTTTCTGGTCGTCGTGGCTCCCGATGCGGGCGGTGCGCCGGGCCAGCCCTTGGCCTTTCGCACCGCGCCCGGCCAAGGGGTCAATATCGCGCGTAACACTTGGCATGGGGTGCTGACGCCGCTGCATGCGCCGGGGCTATTCGCTGTGGTCGACCGGATCGGCGAAGGCGCGAACCTTGAAGAACATTGGTTCGACCAGCCCTATCTGGTGCGCGCGGGCTGATCGCGGCGGGCCTGCAGCATCTTTGCTTCTTAAATACTCCCGCCGGAGGCACCCGCCCTCACCACCCCGCAGGCCAGATAGGGCGGGGGCAGGTGCAGCCGCTTGGGCTGCTGCACCCGTCACCTTCACAGCGGTACGATCGTCGCCATGCCTTGGGCAAGGGCCGCATCGACGATGGCATCGGCCACGGCCAGATCTTGCAGGCCCACGCCTGTGCCATCGAACAGCGTGATCGTCTCGGCCGCGGCGCGGCCGGTATGGGTGCCGTTGATCACAGCACCGATTGGGGTCACGGCATCCGCCCCGATCAGCCCTTGGGCCACCGCATGTTGCGCCTCGCCGATGGTGATGGATTGCGCGACCTCGTCACAAAAGACCGCCGCGCGGCCCAAAAGCGCCGCCTCGACCTCTTGCTTGCCCTTGGTGTCGGTCCCCATGCAGGCCAGATGCGTGCCGGGGCTGACATGGTCGGCCAAAAGCGAGGGTGCGAAGCTTGAAGTGATGGTGATGATCACATCAGCGGCCTTGAGCCCGGACAAATCCACGGCCTCGAACGGCACACCCATTTCTTCTGCGACCGCGCCAAGACCGGGCAGCATTTCGGGGTGGTAGTTCCAGCCGATGACCTTGTCGAAGCTGTGAGTTTCCAAGGCGGCGCGCAGTTGGAACTTGGCCTGATGGCCCGCGCCGACCATGCCCAAGACCCGTGCATCCTTGCGCGCCAGATGCTTGATCGAGACGGAGGAGGCGGCGGCCGTGCGCAATGCGGTCAACAGATTGCCGCCCACCATTGCCTTGACCCGGCCCGTGTCGGGATCAAACAGAAAGACGCTGGATTGATGGTTGATCAGCCCGCGCCGCTCGAGGTTATGGGGCCAGTAGCCACCAGCCTTCAGGCCCAGCACACCGCCCACGGCATCAAAGCCGCCCTTGAAGCCGTACAGCGCATCCTCGTGACCCAAGGCTTCGCGCACGACGGGGAAATTCACCGCATCGCCCGAGGCCATGGCGGCAAAGACCTTTTCGACCGCGTCAAAGGCCGCCTTGCGCGTCAGCAGATCGGCGATCATCCCCTCGGGGACGATCACCAGCTCATGGGCGGGGGTCTTTCCGCCGTCCATCATCAGTAGGCCTTGCCGCGTGCCGAGACGGGCCAGACCACCTCGACCTTGCCGCCGCGCACACCGACGAACCAGTCATGGACGTTGCAGGTCGGATCACAATGGCCGGGGACCAGCTTGAGCTTGTCATTAACCTTGAGCACCCCATCGGGGTCGGCCACCACGCCATGCTCGTCGGAGCATTTGACGTATTTCACATCATCGCGTCCAAAAATCACCGGCAGGCCTGAGTCGACCGATTGCGCCTTGAGGCCCGCATCGACGATGGCCTTGTCGGCTTTGGCGTGGCTCATGACGCTGGTCAGGATGAACAGAGCGTTTTCCCATTCGCCTTGGTCGATGCGCTTGCCGTC
>JAQCLA010000054.1 GCA_027592105.1 Pseudomonadota bacterium
GATGCGGGCCCTTGAGCGGTTGGCCGGGGGTGGCGGTGGCATGCGGCTTGGGGTGCGCCTCAGGCGGTTTGGGATAGGGTGGCTTGAAGCGGAAGCCACCCGGAGTTTCGACGGTGCCAAGCAGGATTTGTAGCAGGTGCAACGCGCGCGCGGTCTGAAAGCCGTTGGAATGGGCCGAGATGCCGCGCATCGCATGCATGGCGACGGGGCGGCCCAGCATCTTTTCATGCCGTTCGCCGCGAAAATCTGTCCAAGGCTGATCAATCTCGATCGCCTCGTCAAAGGCCACGCGGGCAAGCTCGGCGGCCAGCGCATGGATGCGGGCGGCGGGGATGCCGCAGCGTTCCGCCACAGCCTCGGGCGCGTAGGATGGGTCGAGATAACGTTCGGCCAAGAGCTGGAACACGGGGCGATGCGTGATGCCAGCGCGGCGTAGGCCATGGGCAAGATCTGGTTTGACGCCCGCCGCGTCAATAGCCAAGGGCTTTCCCGTCGCGCGGTCCATCACCAAGGGTTTGCCCGCATCGTCGCGCAAGAAGAGCCCGTGTTCGGGCGAAGCGGGGTCTTCGTTCACCAGCACCGGGGCATTGGTGTAGCGCGCGAGGTAATCGAGATCGATCTTGCCTGCCGTGAGCAGGCAATGGATGAGCGACAAGATCAACAGCCCGTCAGTGCCCGGCGTGATGGCGATCCAGTCATCGGCCACCGCGTTATAGCCTGTGCGGATCGGGTTGATGCCGATCACCCGCGCGCCGCGTTCCTTCAGCTTGCCCAAGCCCATCTTGATGGGATTGCTGTCATGATCCTCCGCCACGCCGAAAAGGAGCAGGAGCTTGGTGCGTTCCCAATCCGGTTGGCCGAATTCCCAGAACGCGCCGCCCATCGTATAGATGCCGGCTGCGGCCATATTGACCGAGCAAAACCCGCCATGGGCCGCGTAATTGGGCGTGCCGAATTGTTGCGCCCACCAGCCGGTCAGCGATTGCGACTGGTCACGCCCGGTGAAAAAGGCAAGTTTCTCGGGGGCGGTTGCACGCAAGGGGGTCATCCATGCGGTGGCGGTTGCGAGCGCTTCGTCCCAGCTGATTTCTTCGAATTGGCCAGAGCCGCGCGGGCCGACCCTGCGCAAGGGTGCGCGTAGGCGCGAAGGGGCGGTGACCTGCATGATCCCGGCGGCCCCTTTGGCGCAAAGCACGCCCTTGTTGACCGGGTGGTCGCGAGTGCCCTCGATATAGGCGACGCGTCCGTCTTTCAGATGCACATTGATCCCGCAGCGGCAGGCGCACATGTAGCAGGTCGTCTTGGCCGTCCGATCTGACAGCTTGGGCGACAGATCGAGAAAGGTGTCTTGGTGCCTCATCCGCCCTCCCCGCAGCCAAGGTGTCCGAGGTAGTTGTGACGGGCCGGGCGGCGGGATGCAATGGCCGCGGCCGGATCATTCATGCGTCCTATGTATGTGTAAACCAAAGTTGACATATTTTCTGTTCGCCGCGATACTCGGCCCTGCCCGAGGAAAGCCCTCCCCCATGCCCAAGGATCATCCTGCACCCGGTTTCAGCGTTCCCGTTCTTGCGGGAGCGGCGCGTCCGGGGCTTTGCACCGATTGCGGCGTCAGCCGCATGGGCGATGGGCGCGCTTGTGGGCAGGCCTGTCAATTCATCCATCCCGATTATACCAGCGCCGAGCATCGCGTGCATGGGCGTATGGCCGACCCCTCCTTGGGGGATGAGGCATTCTTTGGGGTCACCCTTGCGATGCAGCGCTTGCGGCTGGACCCGCCCGCAGACGGGGCGCAATGGAGCGGGATCACCACGGCACTTGCCGCCGATCTCTTGCGCCGGGGCAAGGTCGATGCCGTGCTCGCCGTGCGCGCTGATCCGCATGACCGCTGGCGGCCGGAACCCGTGATCGTCACCGACCCCGCAGCGCTGGCGCAATGTAGGGGTATGCGCATGGGCTATGCGCCGACCTTGGCCGCCCTCGAACCGGCGGCGGCAGCGGGGCATAAGCGCATCGCTGTCATCGGCATCCCATGCCAAGTCTATGCGCTGCGCGCGATCGAGGCGACGCTTGGCTTTCGCCGGATCTATGTCATCGGCACGCCATGCTCGGACAATACCACGACGGAAAGCTTCCATGCCTTTCTGGCTTTGCTCGACCCAAAGCCCGAGACGGTATCTTACCTGGAGTTTCGGGCCGACTACCGGGTGGAAATGCGCTTTGATGATGGGCGTCCGGCCAAATTCGTGCCGTTCTTGAAATTGCCGATCTCGAAACTGCCAAGCGACTTCTTTCCGATGACTTGTAAGACCTGTGTCGATTACACCAATCGCCTGGCCGATATCACGGTGGGCTACATGGGTGGGGATGGCGATCAATGGGTCATCACGCGCAACCATCGCGGTGCTGAAATGCTTTCGGGCATTGCCGATCGGTTGGTCGAGCGGCCTTTGACCGACAAGGGCAAACGCATAGGCGCGGTCAAGGGCTTCTTGGCCAATACCGCGCGGGCGGCGGGTGGCTTGCCGCTGCGCGCCATGCCCGATTGGGCGCGCCCGATTGTTGCTTTCTTGCAGCCCCGTATCGGGCCACGTGGTCTGGAATTCGCGCGCGCGCGGGTCGAGATGAAGGCGATCGAGACGATCTTGCACTTGCGCCGCGCCCATCCTGCCCGGATCAAGAACATGGTCCCCGATCATGTCTGGCGCGTGGCGGCCCGTTACGGTCTGCTGCCCACTCCGCAAGAAACCCGCCGCGATTGAACTTTACCCAAAAGGTGCGCTCGCGCGCGCATCTTTTACTTTACGCGCGCCCTTTGGGCGTGGCGTTTGCATCGTGCCTGCCGATCGTGCCGATTGCGCCGGTCGCGGCCTCCGGCGGGGATATTTCAGAAACGAAGAACGATGGACCGGGTGCACCCCGACCGGCTTGCGCACGGTCGGGGCTTCTCCGTTTGCGGTCATCGGCGTCCCCGCCTGTACCGCGAAGTCAGCCTCGTCGATCTTGATTAACAAAAGCTGAAGAGCCTTCTTCGTTTCATAAATATCCCGGGGGGAGGCACCCGGGGACCGGGTGGCGGGGGGCAGCGCCCCCCAAGGATCTCTCCGCACGCGGGTTCAGATCATCCGGATCACGGATTTATCGATCGCCAGCACATAGCCGTGGCGGGCGATATTCTTGACCAAAAGCTCGCTGACGATCTGGTTGCCGAGACTGTCGCGCAGGCGTTTGATCCGCGTGGCCCCTGCGGCCTCGTCGGCGTCGGATGCATGTTTGCCTGCAACCATCGCCTCGATCTGTGCGCCGCTCAAGACCTCGTCATCCAAACGGGCCTCGGCCAGAACGGCGAGGGTTTCCATCGCCGCATCTGTCAGGTTGAAGGCGAGATTGTTGATCAGTACCACCCGTTCCTCACGGCTGAGGACGAGTGACGAGACCTGAATGCCTTGTCGTTCGATCTCGCCCATGCGGCGGTTCAGGGTGACGATGGTCACCAGGAAAACCAAGCAGGCGACAAGCAATGCCGTGGCAAAGACCATCAGCACGAAGATCACCGCGCGGTAGCTTTCAAGCACCTGCGAAAAGGCAGTGCCGGTTTGGGCCATGATTTCAAGCACGCGTGTCGCATCGGGATTGCGGACATCCATTAAGACGAACACATCGGCGACCGCCGCGTTGAACGCGCCCGCATCTGGCAAGTTCACAAAAAGCAGTGTCGCCGATAGGCCGAGCACGGCGACGACGGCGATAATCCCGATCACCAGCACACGGCCCGTGGCCGTGCGCGTTTCAGAAACGGAGGAAATACGATCCGGCATCGGACCTCCTTGCGGCAAGACCATCTGATCCGAAAATCGATACGATCTGAAGCAGCTCCCATCCTGACGCGGCGAGCCGTGTCGCGATGAGGGGGCGCGCCGCCTCGATGGTGCAGGCCGTATCGGGCAGATCGATGACACCGTAATGCAAACGCAGCGGGTTATCCATCTTGGCCCGGTAATCGGCATAGCAGGCTTGCGCGGGTCCGGCGACCAGCAGGGCGAGGCAACTCAGTAAGGCGATACGCGGCGACATGGGCTTATCCATTGGTTGAACGCGGCCCCGTCGTGCTGGGGCGATGGGGGGAGGATGGCCCTGCCGGAACTGTCATGCAATGGCAGCGACCGGCTGGCGCGATGTTATCCGATAGCGATGGGGCGATATTGTGCGGCAGGGCTCTTGGCCCCGAGATCTCGGGCATGGCGTCGCGAAGGACGCTCATTGTCATTGATTGGAGATGTCTCATGTTCCGTAAACTACCCCCAAGCCTGTTTGCAGTTGCGCTGAGCGGCGTCATCGCTTTGGGCGCCATGACGGCCAGCGCGGGGCCTGCCCGGGCCGACAGCCGTGATGCGGCCCGTATTCTTGGCGGTGTCATCGCGCTTTATGCCATTGGGCGTGCCATCGAACTCAGCAACAATGGTCGTGCGCCGCAGCAAGCGCCACATGTGTCGGTGACGCGCACGCATCCGCATGCCCCCGCACTGGCCCACCCACCTGCACTTGTGGCGCCCGCGCGCTGCTTTGTCGAAGGTCAGGATCGCAACGGCTATTTCCGCGGCTATGGGCGGCGCTGCATGCAAAACCACACGGCCCGTCCCCGGCTTTTGCCACAGGCCTGCCTAACCACGGTGCATACCCAGCGTGGTCCCCGCGAAATCTATGCCGGTCGGTGCTTGGCGAATAACGGCTGGGTGCGCGAGGCAGGGTTTCGGCCCTGAGGATTTTTGCCCTTTGGCTTTGCGGGTGGCCCTGTCCGGGCCGCCCGATCTTGTTCACCGCGCTGGGCTGTGGGATGAGGGGTGATGCCGCGTTCCATGCCCGATCTTGCCCATGAAGATGCCCTTGGCGGCCTCATCGCCGGTGTCGACGAGGCGGGGCGCGGCCCTTTGGCGGGGCCTGTTTGTGCAGCGGCGGTGATCTTGGACCGGGGCATGATCCCGGCTGGGTTGAACGATTCCAAGATGCTGTCAGCCACCAAGCGCAATATCTTGTTCGATCTGATCCAAGCACAGGCCCATGTCGCGATCGGCTGGGCCAGCGTGGAAGAAATCGATGCGCTCAACATTCGCGAGGCGTCGCTTTTGGCGATGCGGCGTGCGGTGGAGGGGTTGGCGATCTGCCCTGATGCAGCCTTGATCGATGGCAATGCCTGCCCAAGGGAATTGCCGTGCCACGGGGTCACGCTGGTCAAGGGCGATGCCAAAAGCCTCTCGATCGCTGCGGCCTCGATCATCGCCAAGGTGGCGCGTGACCGGGTCATGGCGGGTCTTGCGAAAGCCCATCCCGGCTATGGCTGGGAGGTCAATCAAGGCTACCCAACGGCGGCACATCTGGCCGCACTACAAGATATGGGGGTGACACCCCATCATAGACGATCCTTTCGTCCGGTACACAACATCTTGCTATCGCAAGTCGCGCAACATATTGATTCCAAAAAATAAATTGACTGCGAATCACCTTTGAGCGATTCTACCTCCGAACACCGCGAAAGCCCGTTAGAGGCGCGGAGCAGAGGCAGAGATGAAAACCAAGACAAAACCCGAGGCAGTTTCGCTGCCGCTCAATACGATTCTGGCTGGTGATTGCATCGAGGTGATGCGCGCGCTGCCCGAGGCGTCGGTCGACCTGATCTTCGCCGACCCGCCCTATAATTTGCAGCTCAAGGGCAGCTTGCATCGCCCCAACAACACTTTGGTCGATGCTTGTGACGATCACTGGGACCAGTTCGCCAGTTTCGCCGCCTATGATAGCTTTACCCGCGATTGGCTGGCCGCCGCGCGGCGGCTATTGAAGCCCGGCGGCGCGATCTGGGTGATCGGCAGCTATCACAATATTTTCCGCGTCGGTGCCGAGTTGCAGAACCAAGGTTATTGGATCTTGAACGATGTGGTGTGGCGCAAGTCCAACCCGATGCCGAATTTTCGCGGCATGCGGCTGACCAATGCGCATGAGACGATGATCTGGGCTTCGAAAGGCGAGGGGGCGAAATACACCTTCAACTACGAGGCGTTAAAATCGCTCAATGAAGGGGTGCAGATGCGTTCGGATTGGGTGATCCCGATCTGTAACGGCGGTGAGCGGCTGAAGGATGACAAAGGCGACAAGGCCCATCCGACGCAAAAGCCCGAGGCGCTTTTGCATCGAATTCTTGTCGGCACGACCAACCCCGGCGATGTGGTGCTTGATCCTTTCTTTGGCACGGGCACCACGGGAGCGGTGGCCAAGATGCTGGGCCGCGATTTCATCGGGATCGAGCGCGAAGAGAGCTATCGCAAGATCGCCGAGAAGCGGTTGGGCAATGTGCGTCGCCTCGATCGGAGCGCGTTAGAGGTGACGGGGTCCAAACGCGCCGAGCCGCGTGTGCCCTTTGGCCAGTTGATCGAGCGCGGCATGCTGCGCCCGGGCGAGATGCTGACCAATGCGCGTGGCCAGATGGCCAAGGTGCGTGTTGATGGCACCTTGATCGCTGATGATGTGAAAGGTTCGATCCATCAGGTCGGCGCGCGTCTGGAAGGCGCGCCTTCCTGCAATGGTTGGACCTATTGGCATTTCCGCCGCGAGGGTCAAAGCGTGCCCATCGATGTGCTGCGCCAGCAGTTGCGCGCGGAGATGGAGGGGTAACTCCCCCCATCCCAATTCTCACAGAGTTGAACCGCAGATCAGCGCGCCGCCTGCGCCGGTTTGCACCTTGCCCTCGCCTGTGCCCTTTGGCCGGCGGGGGTTTTTTCGTTATCGGGGGATGGGTCTGTCCGCAGGGTGGGCGATTGGAGGGATGCTGTCCCCCCAAACCCGCTGTCCTTAACGGGGGGACGCTGTCCCCCCACCCCCCCTGGGATATTTGTGAAACAGAGAAGCAGGGTCGTCAGGCGCGCGGGGCGGCGGCGCGGCGGAGGCGGTCGTTGATCGCGCGGCCAAGGCCTATATCGGGGATGGGGGCCACGCGGATCGCCGGGGCGCTGTGGCTTTGGGCCATGGCGTCGGCTTGGTGGAGCGTGGCGAAGAGCCGTGTGGCGGCCTCAACGAGATCGCCATTCTCGGACAGGTTGAGCGCGCAGGCCATGGGGCCAAAGCCGATGATGATTTCGCCCGGTTGCGCCGTGCCGCCGAGGTGGAGGGGGGTGAGCGGTGCGTAATGGCTGGCAAGCTGGCCCGGTGCCTCGACCCGCGCGCCGGGTGTTGTGTCGGTGATCAGCGGGCCGGTGATGGGGGTGATCACCTCGCGCGGGATGGCGCCTTCGCGCAGGAGCCTTGTGCCGTCGGCGCCAGGCGCGAGGATGGTAGATTCGACCCCCACCGGCGTTGGGCCACCATCGAGGATGGCTGCGATCCGCCCGCCCAGTCCCGCGCGCACATGCGCCGCCGTGGTGGCGCTGATCTTGCCTGATGGGTTGGCCGAGGGGGCCGCGATGGGCCGGGCCGCCGCCTGCAGCACCGCCTGCATCACCGGGTGGGCAGGCAGGCGGATCGCCACGGTTGCATGGCCCGCCGTGACGCGCGCCGAGAGCCCATGGCCGGGTTTGAGCGGCAACACAAGCGTCAGCGGTCCGGGCCAGAAGGCGTCGGCCAAGGCGCGGGCGGTACCGGGGAAATCGGCGATGGCCATGGCGCTGTCCAGATCGGGGAGATGCACGATCAGCGGGTTGAAATCGGGCCGGCCCTTGGCGGTATAGATCGCGGCCACGGCGCTATCTTGCGTGGCATCAGCGGCCAAACCATAGACCGTTTCGCTGGGCAGTGCGACAAGCGCGCCTGCGCGCAGCAAGGCTGCGGCGCGCGCGATACCTGTCGCATCTGGGAGAAGATCTTCGGCCATGCGCATCGTTCTGACGTGACGTAGGGGTTGATCGGGCGGGCGGCTGGCCCACACTCTGCCCGGGGGTAGCGCGAAGGGCGCGCCCATGCAATCAATTGGCATCATCTCGGGGGGAGAGCCGTTCCATGCCTTATCGTGCACCGGTTGCCGAATTCGCTTTCTTGTTGCGCCATGTGGTGGGGTTTGACCGCGTGAGCGCCCAGCCCGCCTATGCCGAGGCAACGGATGACACGGTCGCGGCGTTGTTGACCGAGGCTGGGCGCATCTGTGACGACGTGCTGGCACCGTTGAACCGGCAAGGCGATCTGCACCCCGCGCGGCTTGAGAATGGGGTGGTGCGGACCGCTCCCGGATATGCGGCGGGATATCGGGCCATGGCCGATGCGGGCATGACCGCGATCACGGCCGATCCGGCCTATGGGGGTTTGGGCCTGCCGCAGACGGTGGCGGCTTGCATCAATGACATGGCAGGGGGTGCCTGTCTGGCACTCGAGATGAACCCGCTGATGACGCAAGGCCAGATCGAGGCGCTGTCGCATCACGCCTCGGACGTGATCAAGGGGTTGTACCTGCCCAAGCTGATCAGCGGCACATGGTGCGGGACCATGAACCTGACCGAGCCACAGGCAGGGTCGGATGTCGGCGCGCTGGCGACCAAGGCAATGCCAAAGGGCGACGGCACCTATGCAGTGACGGGGCAGAAGATCTATATTTCTTGGGGGGATACGGATTTCGCTGAGAATGTGGTGCATCTGGTGCTGGCGCGGCTGCCCGATGCGCCGGGGGGGACCAAGGGGATATCGCTGTTCTTGGTGCCGAAGTTCATCCCCGATGCGACCGGCGCGCCGGGGGTGGCCAATAGCCTGAAGGTCGTGAGCCTTGAGCATAAGCTTGGCCTACATGGCAGCCCCACTTGCGTGATGCAGTATGATGGCGCGACGGGCTGGCTGATCGGTGAGGAGAACCGCGGCATGGCCGCGATGTTCACCATGATGAACAATGCCCGCCTTGGCGTGGCCCTGCATGGTGTCTCAATCGCCGAGGCCGCCACACAGGCGGCGACGGAATATGCCGTTCAGCGCAAACAGGGCCAGCCCTTGGTAGGTGGCACGGGCATGATCGTGGATCATGCCGATGTGCGGCGCATGCTGATGGAGATGCGGGCCGAAACCTTTGCCGCGCGGGCCTTGGCGCTTGATCTGGCGGTGTCGATCGACCTGGGCCATGCGGGTGATGGGGCCGAGGCCGCGCGCGCCGCCGTGCTGACGCCGATCGCCAAGGCCTATGGCACCGAGATGGGGATCAAGGTCGCCAATATGGGCATCCAAGTGCATGGCGGCATGGGATTTATCGAGGATACTGGGGTGGCCCAATTTGCCCGCGATGTCCGGGTTGCCGCGATTTATGAAGGGACCAACGGGATTCAGGCGATGGATCTGGTGGGCCGCAAGATGGCCGACGGGGGGCGCGCGATCCACGCGCTGATCGACGCGGTCGCGGCTGAGGCACAGGGTGATCCGATGGGTGCGCCTGTGGCCGCGATGGCGGGTCAGTTGCGCGTGGCCACCGATGCGATGTTGGGCATGGACCTCAACGACCGGTTCGGGGGCGCGGTGCCGTATTTGATGGGGTTCGCGCGGGTCTTGGGTGCGATCTATCATTTGCGTGCCGCGCAATCGGGCGGGGTGCGGCCGATGGCCTTGGCGCGCTTCTATCTCGATCGGCTCTTGCCCGAGGCGGCGGGCCATTTCGCGCAGGCCGGCCATGGGGCCAAGGGGCTTTATGATCTCAGCGCCGAAGACCTTTGCGCATGATCCAGATGCCCTTTGCGGTCGCCCCTGAGCCGGGCGAGGCCACCTTGATCGCCGAGGATGTGCTGTGGTTGCGCGTGCCGCTGCCGATGGCGCTGAACCATGTCAACGCCTATGCGCTGCGCGATGGTGATGGTTGGACACTGATCGATACCGGGCTGGATACGGGCAAGACCCGCGCCTTGTGGGAGGCGGCCTTGGCCGGGCCAATGGCGGGTTTGCCTGTGCGCCGGTTGATCGTGACCCATCACCACCCCGATCATGTGGGGCTAGCGGGTTGGTTTCAGGCGCGCGGCGCGGAGCTGATCATGCCGCGCACTGCGTGGTTGATGGCGCGCATGCTGACCTTGGATGAACAACCCCTTCCATCGGCCGAGACCTTGGCCCATTGGCAAGGCGCAGGGATGGAAGCCGCCCTTTTCGAGACCCGCCGCGGCGAGCGGCCGTTCAACTTCTGCGATGTGGTCCATCCCTTGCCGCTTGGCTTTACTCGCCTGCATGATGGCGGCTTGATCCGCATGGGCGGGCGCGATTGGGATATTCGTTTCGGTCAAGGCCATGCGCCCGATCACGCCACATTCTGGAGCCGCGATGATCATCTGGTGATCGGGGGCGATCAGCTTTTGGCGACTATCTCGCCTAATCTTGGGGTTTATGCGACCGAGCCGGGGGCCGATCCGGTGGGGGAATGGCTGGAAAGCTGCGCCGCGTTTCAACCCTTGGCGCGCGCAGACCAGCTGGTATTGCCCGGTCACAAGATGCCCTTCACGGGCCTGCCCGCGCGGTTGGTGCAGTTGATCGACAATCATCATGGCGCGTTGGATCGGCTGCGGGAGCATCTGGCGGGCGCGCCGCGCAGCGCTGCGGAATGCTTTGCGCCGCTGTTCAAACGCCAGATCGACGCCGGGACATATGGCCTCGCCTTGGTCGAGGCGGTGGCCCATCTCAATCATCTACTGCGCTTGGGTGCAGTCACGCGGACAAGGCGCGCAGATGGGGCCTGGCTTTATCATCTGGTGGGCTGACCTGCGGCGCAGTGCCCGATCCGCGATGGGCTGACAGCGCCACAGGAATGCGGTAATGCCCGGTGAAAGCATTGCCTTACCCAGACCGGAGGGACCACGATATGGCCGATCAAGATCACAAGCATGGCGAGATGGACATCAGCGAGCAGGAAAAGACATTCGGCGGTTTCATGCGGATGAGCGTCAATGTCGGCCTCATCTCCATCGGCATCGTCGTTATCTTGGCCATTTTCTTTCGATGAAGCCCTTGCTGCGCATCGCGGCCGCGCTGGCGATGGTCAGTGCGCTTGGTGGCTGCGTGGCCGAAGAGGTTTGGGCGCCTGACACATTCGTCAGTACGGCCAATTACCGACCAACGGGGCCAGCGACGCTGACCTTGATGACGATGGTGTCCAACCGCGACGGGCGCGGTGGGCATACGGCCTTGATGATTGATGGCGCTGAGCGTGTGCTCTTCGATCCGGCGGGAAGCTGGTATCACCCGATGATTCCCGAGCGCAACGATGTGCTCTACGGGATGAACCCGCAATTCTTGCAGTTCTACACCGATTACCATGCGCGCGAGACCTATCATATCGTCGTGCAAGAGCTGGAGATCAGCCCCGAGACCGCCGCAGGCTTGATCGCGGCGGTGCAGGCGCATGGCGCGGTGCCGCCTGCGCGCTGTTCGCTGTCGATCAGCCGCGTGTTGGGCAACACGCCGGGGTTCGAGACCATCACCGCCAATTGGTTTCCCGTCCGCACGATGGAGCAATTCAGCCGTCTGCCCGGCGTGCGCGAAAGCCGCATCTATGACACAGATGCTGATGACAATCTGGAGCTGCTGCAAGCGCAGGCGCGTGCCGAGTTGAGCCGCCAGATCGCACTTGAGATCGCGGGCGGAAACTGACCAGAGGTCGGCAACGCATTTCCCCACAAAGCAAAACCCCCGAGGCCAGGCCGCGGGGGTTTATTTCTTAAGGATCGCGTTACCGATCGGGCGCGCGTTCAGAGCATGCCTTCGCGCTGCGCCTTTTTACGCGCCAGCTTACGGGCGCGGCGTACGGCCTCGGCCTTCTCGCGTGCTTTTTTCACGGAGGGCTTTTCGAAATGTTGCTTGAGCTTCAT
>JAQCLA010000055.1 GCA_027592105.1 Pseudomonadota bacterium
GACCGCGACCTGATCTTGCAACTGGCCCGCCACCATGAGGCGCTGATCACCATCGAAGAGGGGGCCGTGGGCGGCTTCGGCAGCCATGTGGCGCAGCTTTTGGCCGAGGAAGGTGTGTTCGACATAGGCCTGAAGTACCGGTCCATGTTCTTGCCCGATACCTTCATCGATCAAGCCAGCCCCGAGGATATGTATGCCGTGGCGAAAATGAACGCCGCCGATATCGAGGCCAAGGTTCTCGATGTGCTGGGCGTGGCCCGGTTGGAACGGCGCGCGTGACGAGGGTGGCAGTTTCGTAGGGTACGCCTTCAGGCGCAGCTTGGGCGCGCGGTGCGCCTGAAGGCGCACCCTACCAATTGTTCAACCGCTCTTCGATCTTTCTTAGCCGCTCCAGCACCTCGTCGCGGTAAGCATCGGTGGCGGCGTTGCTTTCGGCTGCGTGAGCGTCTTGCATTGAATTGACCACCAGACCCACGATCAGGTTCACCACGGCAAATGTGGTGACCATGATGAAGGGCACGAAGAACGCCCAAGCATAGGGATAGACCTCGAGCACAGGGCGCACGATGCCCATCGACCACGACTCCAACGTCATCACCTGAAAGAGCGTGTAAAGCGACGCGCCGATCGAGCCGAACCATTCGGGAAAGCTGGCGGCGAACAGCTTGGTCGCCATCACCGCCCCGATGTAAAAGATGATCGACATCAGCAAGAACACCGACCCCATCCCCGGCAACGCGGTCAATAACCCCTCGACCACGCGGCGCAGCGATGGCACCGCCGAGACGACACGCAAAACCCGCAGGATGCGCAATGCGCGCAAGACCGAAAGCCCCTGTGCGCCGGGTACTAGCGCGATGCCGACGATCACGAAATCGAAGATGTTCCAACCCGAGCGGAAGAACCTCGGCCCCAAGGCCACAAGCTTGAGCAAAAGCTCGACCACGAAGATGGCCAAGCAGGCCTGATCAAGCGCCAAGATCAACGGACCTGCCGCAGCCATGATGCTGGGCGATGTTTCCATCCCCAAGATCACGGCGTTGAAAACGATCACGCCGATGATAGTGTTGCGGATGATGGGCCGATCCAGCCACAGGGCCAGATGCGCACGAAACCCAATGTCGGTCGCACTCATGATACTGATAAAACTCCCTCAGACAGGGCTGAGATGGGGCAGTGTGAAGCTTGCCGCAAGCTCTACATGCGGCGACCAGCGAAATTGATCGACGGGTTGCACCCAATTCAGGCGATAGCCCCCCTGAATGAGCAAGGCCGCATCGCGCGCGAATGTCACGGGGTTGCACGACACCATCGCAACGCGCGGGATTTGCGCGGTGACGATCTGCGCGACCTGCGCCTCGGCACCGGCGCGGGGCGGGTCGATGACGATTCCGTCAAAGCGCGCCAACTCGGCTGGCAAAAGCGGGCGGCGAAACAGGTCGCGGGTTTCGACTGTCAGCGTCTTAAGGCCGGTCGCATAGCGCATCGCATGATCAAGTGCTGCGGTCAGCGCCGCCGCCCCCTCGACCGCATGCACGGGCACCGCGCGCGCCAGCGGCAAGGCGAATGTCCCGCATCCGGCAAATAGATCTGCCACCCGCTTGGACCCATCAAGCGCGGCGGCGACAGCGGCGCTCAGCGCATCCTCGCCTGCCTTCGTCGCTTGCAAAAAGGCGCCGGGCGGCGGGGCAACGGCAATGGTGCCGAAATGCACGCTGGGCAATGTTTCGGCATAGACCGGTTCATCGCCCCAGCTCAGCCGCGCGATATCGCCGCGAAAGCGGGGCAAGGCGGTGCGCAATTCTTCATCAAGCGGTTTGCCACCCGTCACCGCGCAATCGATGCCCGTATCGGTCAGCGTCAAGGCAAAGCTCATGGTCGCCGCGCGTGAGCCACCAACTTGCGTGATCTCGGCCAGCACGGGCAATAGATCGACCAAGGGTTGGGCCAAGACATGGCAATCACCAAGCGGCACGATCACATCCGAGCGACGCGCATAAAACCCGACCAGCGCCCCTTTCTTGGTGCGCCGCCCAGCAAGGGTTGCACGCCGCCGCGCGCGGGGCGGCGATGTGGCGATGGGTCGGATCGGCGCGGTCAGATCATGGGCGGCAAGGGCGGCCACGATCACCCCCGCTTTCCATTCAGCGACGAAAGCATCGGAGGCATGCATCAGGTTACAGCCACCGCAGCTTTTGAAATGCGCGCAAGCTGGCCTGACGCGGTCGACCGAGGGTTTGACGATCTTGGTATCCGTTATCTGATCACCCGCAACCGCGCCTGTGACCACTTCCCCGGGCAAGCTCAACGGCACGAAAACGGGGCCGGGCGCGATACCATCGCCGTGATGGCCAAGCCGGTGGATGGTCAATTCTGTTTGGGTCATGGTCGCTTTATCGCTGGGCTGAAGGCATAGCCCTCGGGGCTGAGGATCGTCGCCTCGCGCAAGCCATGTAGCTTTTCGGTCGCGGGCTCGGCCACGACATGCCCCGCCGCCGCAGCGCGCGCAATGGCTGCGTCGGGATCAATGCCGAAGAGATAGATCTGTACCCCGCCACCGCGCGGTGGATTTTCAGGGATCAAACCGGGCAGAGGATGACGCGCAAAGGTCGCATCGGAATGAATCTGCAGCAGAATCGCGCCATGGCGCAGAATGGCGAAATCATCCGAAAGCCGATGCGCGCTAAGGCCAAACACATCGCGCAAAAAGCCCGCAAGACCGCGCACATCACGGCTCAGCAGGTTGATACCGATCCCTGCAAGGCTGCGCCCAAGATCATCGGCGGATACAGTTTCAAGATCCATCAACGCCGTTTACTCCGCCGCCTCGGTCAAGCCGATAAAGCCACCCGATTGGCGGTTCCAATAGCGGGCATAAAGCCCGTCCTTGGCTAAGAGCGCCTCATGTGTGCCATCCTCGACGATGCGGCCTTGATCCAGCACGATGATCCGGTCCATCGCCGAAAGCGTCGACAGCCGATGCGCGATGGCGATCACAGTCTTGCCTTCCATCACCTTGATCAGGCTGTCCTGAATGGCGGCCTCGACCTCGCTATCAAGGGCTGATGTCGCTTCGTCCAAGACCAAGATCGGCGCATCCTTGAGAAAGGCACGCGCAAGGGCAATGCGCTGGCGCTGACCACCCGAAAGCTTGACGCCACGCTCCCCCAAGAAGGCATCATAGCCGCGCCGTCCCTTATGATCGACCAAGGCGGCGATGAAGATATCGGCCTCGGCGCGGGCGGCGGCGGCATAGACCTCTGCGGCGGTCGCGTCCGGGCGACCATAAAGGATATTGTCAAAGGCCGAGCGGTTGAACATGGCGGTGTCTTGCGTGACCATCGCGATCTGGCGGCGCAGGCTGTCTTGTTTGACATTCCGCACATCGATGTCGTCGATCAAGACGCGGCCCGCCTCGGCCTCGTAAAGGCGCAGCAAAAGCGCCACGAGGGTTGATTTCCCCGCACCCGAGGCACCGACAATCCCAAGTTTCTGGCCCGGCGCGATGGTCAGATCGATCCCATCCACACCACCCGATTGCCGCCCATAGGCAAAGCTGACATCGGACATGACGATGCGGCCCGTCGCCTTGGGCAGATCGACCGCGTCAGGGGCATCGACCAACGCATGGGGCGGCGTCAAGGTGCGCATACCATCCTCGATCTCGCCCAGATTGGCATAGATCGCCATCAGCGTGAAACTGACCCAGCCCGTCATCTGTGCAATCCGCATCGAAACTGCACCAATGGCCGCGATCTCGCCTGCGCTGACCAGCCCGTCTTGCCAGAGCATCACGCCAAACAGCACCAAGGCCACGGGCAAAACACCCGCCGCCGTCATCAAGACGAAGCGAAACCCCGTCGAAAACACGCCGAAATCCAAGGCGGCGGCGCGATACCCCTGCATCGCGGCGATGGCTGTCTGATCTTCGTGATCGACATGACCAAACAGCTTGACCGTTTTGATATTGGTGATCGTATCCACGATCTGGCCTGTCACATTGGCCCGTGCGGCAGCACGCGTCTTGGACAGTGACCTGATGCGCGGCAGATACCAGCGGATCATGTAGAAATAGACCACCGACCAAGCCGCCAAGATCATGCCGATCCGCCAATCGATCGCGGCCAGCATCACCACGGCACCCACCAGTGTCGCGATCGCGAAAGCACCGGCATTGATGGTTTCCGTCAGCACATTGACCAGCGCGGCGGCTGTCTGCATCTGCTTTTGGGCGATACGTCCTGCGAAATCATTGTCGAAAAAGCCGATCGCATGACCCAATGACCAGCGGTGCAAGCGACTTTGAATCAAGGGGGCGACATTGGGCGGAATGACGATCCCGTTGAACGCCGCCGCTGCCCCGAAAAGAAGGGGTCGGATCAGCAAGAAGAACCCGACATAGACGGCAATGAGCAAGGCATTGTCGGCGAAATAATCCGCCGGGCCATGCGCCAAGGCACTATCAATCACCAAGCCAAGCAGCCAGGCCGAGATGACCTCCATCGCGCCGGCCAAGGCCGAGAAAAGCGTGGCAAGCCAGATCACCGGCCAAGTTCCCGACAGGCACCAACGGATAAAGGGCCATAGCTTGCGCGGCGGCGCACCATTGGCAGGGGCAAAGCCGTCGATCATGCCAGCCAGCCAATCGCGCAAGCGGTGCAAAAGGGCGCTCATTCCGCGGCCTCCGCATCGGTGCCAAGAAACCCGCCCGATTGGCGCGCCCAAAAGCCTGCGTAAAGGCCGCCTTGGGCCAGCAATTCGGCATGGGTGCCCGCCTCGACAATATGCCCGGCATCCAGCACCACGATCCGGTCCATCCGCGCGATGGTCGACAGCCGATGCGCGATGGCGATCACGGTCTTACCCTCCATCACGCCGTAAAGCGTATCTTGGATCGCGGCCTCGACTTCGCTGTCGAGGGCCGATGTCGCCTCGTCCAGCACAAGGATGGGCGCATTCTTGAGGATCACACGGGCCAAGGTCACGCGCTGGCGCTGACCACCCGAAAGTTTCACGCCGCGCTCACCGACATGGGCGTCATAGCCACGCCGCCCTTGCGGGTCTTCCAGCGTCAGGATGAAATCATGCGCCTCGGCGCGCTTTGCGGCGGCGATCATCGCGGCCTCGGTCGCATCGGGGCGACCATATAGGATGTTGTCGCGGACAGACCGGTGCAACAGCGCGCTATCCTGCTGCACCATGCCGATCTGGGCACGCAAACTATCTTGGGTGACGCAGCGAATATCCTGACCATCGATCAGGATCTGCCCCTCCTCCACATCATAAAAGCGCAGCAAAAGCTTCACGAGGGTCGATTTGCCCGCACCCGAACGCCCGACAAGGCCCAGTTTTTCGCCCGGTTGGATCGTCAGTTTCAACTGGTCCAGCCCGCCTGCGCCGCGCCCGTAGTGATGGCTGACCGCGGCAAAAGCGATCTCACCGCGATCCATGACCAAGGTTGTCGCATCCGGTGCATCGGTCAGGCGGATCGGGTCGGTAATCGTCTCCATCCCCTCGGCTACCACGCCCAGCGAACGAAACAGCGTCGAGACCGCCCACATGATCCAGCCCGTCATGGCATTGAGCCGGAGTGTCAGCGCCGTCGCCGCCGCGATGGCCCCGACCGAGGCCGCACCACCCGCCCAAAGGCCGATGGCCCAGCCCACAACGGCGACGATGAGAAACCCGTTCAACGCGGTCAGAACCACATCCATGATCGTGTAAAGCCGCATCTCGCGGGCAAAGGTGGCGCGCGTCTGCTCGATCGCCTCCTTGGCGTAATCGATCTCGCGGTCATGATGGGCGAAGAGTTTGACCGAATGGATATTGGTGTAGCTGTCCACCACCCGCCCCGTCGTCATGGAACGCGCATCGGCGCTGGCCTTGGATGCGGGTCCAACGCGGGTAATCGTCCACCGTAGCAACAGCGCGTAAAGCGCGAACCAGATCAAGAGCGGGATGGCCAAGCGCGGATCGGCATCGGCCAACAAGATCGCCGCCCCCACGAGATAGGCCAGCGAAAAGGTGATGGCGTCGAAGATCTGGAAAATCGCGTCACCCGCGCTGGTGGGGGTCTGCATGATCCGGTTGGCGATCCGGCCCGCGAAATCATTCTCGAACCAGCCCACCGATTGGCGCAACACCTGACGATGGGCTCGCCAACGGATCAAGGCACCGAATTGCGGCAAGATCCCGTTGTTGAGCAGCGCCACATCCAACCCTTGGATCAGGGGCCGCAGCGTCAGGATGAAGATCGCGGCAAGGATGAATTCCCAGCCATGGCTGGCCAGCACATCCGTCGGCGTGCCACTCGACAATAAATCGATGATCCGCCCCATGTACCAGATCAGGCCGATCTCGACCGCTGCAACCATTATCGACATAAAAGCGGTTACGGCAAACAGATTGCGAAAGGGTTGGCCATAGGTCCACAGAAACGGCCAGACCCGGCGCGGTGGCGTATCCGTCTCGACATAGGCCGTGTAGGGATCGACCAGATTTTCGAAAAAGCGGAACATGTGGCGGCCTTCTGAACGTCAAGCTTTCATATAGGCCGCGAGTCAGAGAAAAACCATCACCGCCGCAGCACCAAGGCCAAGTGACATGACCCGCGCAAAGACACGCCACGCAGCAGGCGTATTGAGCAGCAAGGCCAAAAGCGCACCAGCAAAGCTCCAGAACAAGCAGACAAAAAAGTTCAGCCCGGAAAATGCCAGGGCAAGGCGCTGCGCCTCGCCCCATGGTCCAAGCCCCGCCGCATAGCCAGACGCGGCGGCCAGCGCCACGGCCCAAAGCTTGGGGTTGATCCATTGAAACAAGATCGCCTCGATCATGGTAAAGGGGCGCGCGCGCCCATCATCGGCCTGCCTTGCCGAAGATCGCCACAGCGCCACCGCCATCCACGCAATCCACGCGGCAGCCGCGATCTTGAGCGCATATTGCAGCGTCGGCTGCGCCACCAAGATCGCGCCGATGCCAAGTCCGGTCATCCCCGCCACGATCCCCACGCCGATCACCACACCCGCGACATGCGGCAAGGTTGCGCGAAAGCCAAAGCGCGCCCCCGAGGCGGTCAGCAAGATCACATTCGGCCCGGGGCTAAACAGGCCGAGCAGAACAAAGGGGTAAAGCGGGTCCAAGGGTCACTCCGATTGGGGCAAGCGCGACAAAAGCTCTGCGCGGCTGAGCGTAAAGCTCGACGCGATCCAGCGCGCTTCCAGCGTTCTGAGCGCCTGACCCAAGGCCGCACCCGACAGGCGCGGCATCAGATCGGCAGGCTTGATCGGAAACACGGCACTGGCCCCACGCGCGATCAAGGCGCGCAGAGTCGGGTCAACCTGTGTCTCGAACTGGCTGGCGCGCAGCACGGAGATATCCCATGCGATATCGGCCCCATGCAGATAGGCCAGCGCATCGGGTGAAGTCGTACTGCTCATGCCATCGCGCAAAATGGTCAGTCGCGCGATATCGGCCTTCGAGAGGCGCAAACCGGCGGCCACTTCGACCGGCCCAAGGGCGGCCAGTCGCCGGATCGGATCAGGTGGCGCATCCTCGAAGCTGATGAGAATCGGCAGTATGCGCGCCATTGCACCGGGCAGTGTGCGCGCCAAGATCCCAGTCTGCGCCATAGCGGCGACGGCAGCGGCAGGATTGGGCGCGCTGAGCAATTTCTTGATCTCTGCGCCGACCCTTTCGCGCGACAACTGGCCCAAGCCATCGGCGAGCGCTGCACATGCGGCCAAACCCTCGGCGTCGATCCCGGCATTCGGATCGGCATACCATGCGTGAAACCGAAAGAACCGCAGGATGCGCAGGTAATCCTCGGTGATCCGATCATGTGCATTGCCAATGAAGCGCAAGCGCTGTGCTGCAAGATCGGCCAGACCTTCGCCTGTTGGATCAAGCACCGTGCCATCGGCCTTGGCATAAAGCGCGTTCATGGTGAAATCCCGGCGCGCGGCGTCATCTTCCACCAGATCGGTAAAGGCGATGGTGGCGCGTCGACCATCGGTCGCCACATCCCGGCGCAGCGTCGTCACTTCGAAAGGGCGGTGATCGGCGATCAGCGTCACGGTGCCGTGGTCGATGCCTGTCGGCACAACCTTGACCCCGGCGTCCTGCGCCAATGCCATCACATCATCGGGCCGCAGATCAGTGGCGATGTCGATATCGGCGACATCAAGCCCCAGCAGCGCATTTCTAACGCAACCACCCACGAACCACGCGCCATGCCCGCTACGCGTGAGCAGATCCATAACCGTGGCCGTCGCCGGGTCATCCAACCATGGCGCCGCCAGCTTCATGCCGACACCCGATCAGCCAAGGATTTCAAGATCCGCGCCGTTGCGCCCCAGATGTAGTAGGGGCCATAAGGCACGACGAAATAGCGCCGCCGCACACCGCGCCAGCGGCGGCCTTCGATGCGATAATTCCACGGATCAAGCAGATGCGCGATCGGCACGCGAAACACCTCGGCCACCTCGCCTGCTTCCGGGACGGCTTGGAAATCGCGGGTGATATGCGCGATAACCGGTTTTATGCTATATCCGGTTACAGTTTCATGGGCGGGTAACGCGCCCAAGATGTCCACCGTCGCCGGTGCAAGCCCGATCTCTTCATGAGCCTCGCGCAGCGCGGCTGCGGCGGCATCGGCGTCGCCTGCATCCACTTTGCCGCCGGGCAATGCGATCTGACCCGGATGATGCTTGAGATGCGAGGCGCGCTTGGTCAGCACGACACTTTCGCCAACCACACCGATCAACACGGCAGCGGGTTTGAGCACCCGTCCCGGCGGCAAGACGATCTCTGGGTTCAACTCATAATCCGACGAGGGGTGCGGCGGGCTTTCACGCAATGCCGCGACCAATGTCGCGAGATCAATCCTGCGATCCATGACCCTGCTCCGGATCTGCGCTCGCCTCGAAGCCCAAGGTGCTGGGGTCGAATTCGTAATGCGCGCCGCAGAACTGGCAATCGGCGGTCACGCGGCCATCATCGGTGGTCATATGGCCGATATCGCGCGCCGAATAGATCGACAGGCTGTTGCGCACCCGCTCTTCCGAACAGGTGCAGCCGAACGCCACCGGCAGCGCGTCATAGACACGCGGCCCTTCTTCGTGAAACAGCCGCAAGAGCAGATCGGTCGGCGCCACGCGAGGCCCGACCAGTTCCAGCGGCTCGACCGTGTCGAGCAAGATATTGGCCCGGCTCCAGTTCTCCGCCGCATCATCGTCAAGCAGGTCGACCGCCGCCAGCAACCCATCCTCGCCCGATGCACCATCGCCCATTAAGGGCGAGGCTTTGGGCATGTGCTGCAACATGACACCGCCACCGCGCCAAAGCGACGGCTCGCCCGGTGCGCTGCTTTGGCCATAGCTCAACGCAAAGCGCGTCGGCAGCTGTTCGGATTGGGCAAAATACGCCTCGGCACAGGCGGCAAGCGATCCGCCCGACAAGGGTGTGATCCCCTGATAGGGTGTCGTATCGCGCCCTTGATCAAGCAGAATGGCGAAATAGCCCTCACCGATCTGGCCAAAGGGATCTTGCCCAGCGACCAGCCGTGTCGCGTCAAAACTCGCATAGGCGCGGATACGGCCGGGCGCACCCTCCTCGCTAGGGGCGTAGAAATCCGTCGCGATCAGGCGGATCGGCCCATTGCCCCGCACCTGCAACGACAGCTTCCAGCGCAGCTTGATGGTTTGCCCGATCATCGCGGTCAAAAGCACGGCTTCGGCCACCATCGCTTCGACCTCGGGGGGATAATCATGCTGGGCCAAGACCCGCTCAAGCGTCTGGTCAAGGCGCGCGACGCGGCCCCGGATATCGCATCGGTCCAGTTGGAACGGCAGGACGGTGTCGTCCCACGCGATCTTTGTCGTCAATGTCATGGTTGGCTGTCCTGCTCTGCGGGCCGTGCGTTCCATATAGCGGATCGCGCCGCAATCCCAAATCGGCTTCGACTTGTCGCCGCCCCGGTTTTGGGCAGTATATGTCTAAAGTGTATTTATGTGATATTTCGAGATGAACATCCTTTTCGTCCACCAGAACTTTCCCGGCCAATACCGAGAGTTGTTTCAATGGCTTATCGCGCAAGGGGGGCATCAGATCGTTTTTCTGACCCAGCGCAAAGGCGTGCCTGCGGTCAAGGGCGCGCGCATCATCGAATATACGGCCCATCACAAACCCGCCGACAGCGCCTATGCGCCCACGAAATATTGGGAGGAATGCACCGGCAACGGCTTGGGGGCTGCCTTTGCCGCGCAAAAGCTCGCGGCGGCGGGGTTTCGGCCCGACATCATCCTTGGTCATGTCGGCTGGGGCGAATTGACTTTTCTCAAGCAGGTATGGGCCGATGTGCCGATCATCGGTTTTTTCGAGTATTACTTTCTGGCTCAAGGGGGCTCTGTCGGGTTCGATCCGGAATTCCCGGCCTCCGATCATGCGCCTTTTTTGATGCATGCCCGCAACGCGGTGAATTTCGCCAATTTCCAAACCGTCGATCTGGGCCAATCGCCCACATTCTTTCAGCGCGACACCTATCCAACGAACTTCCACGCCAAGATCTACGTCTGCCATGATGGGATTCGCACGGACCGGCTGGTGCCGAACCCACATACACGCGTGCCGCTGTCGCGCTTGGGGCGCGCGGTCACCCGCGATGATGAGATTTTTACCTATATGTCGCGCAACATGGAGCCCGTGCGCGGCTTTCACAAATTCATGCGTGCATTGCCGCAAATCCTTGCTGAACGGCCGAATGCGCGCGCCTTGATCATCGGCGGAAACGAGGTGTCCTATGGTAAGGCTAGCGATACGCAAGGCGGCTACCGCGCCGAGATGGAGCGTGAAATCGGCGCACGCGTCGATTGGGACCGGGTGCATTTTCTGGGCAAGGTGCCCTATGCCGCCTATCAGCAAATCATCCAGATCAGCCGCGCACATGTCTATCTGACGGTGCCATTCGTGTTGTCGTGGTCAAGCATGGAGGCCATGTCGATGGGTGCGACCATCATCGCCTCCGATACCGCACCCGTGCGCGAGGTCATGAAACATGGCGAGAACGCGCTTTTGGTGGATTTTCACGATCACAACGCCTTGGCCGCCCAAGTGATCGAGGTGCTGGCCCGCCGCGAAGCCTTCAGCCAGCTCGGTCAAGCCGCACGTGCGCATATGATTGCGAACTACGATTTCACGACAAAATGCCTGCCCACGCATATCGCGCGGATCAACAGCCTTGTTCCCAAAGGCCGCGCGATCCCCTTGCGCTGAGTATCAATCAGCCAGCCCGCTTGATTGATTGGCAAGCCCAAATACCGCGCCGACAAGGCCGAAGATCGTCTGCGCCGAGGTGATCGGGCTTTCCGTGACAAGCACCAAGTCGCCTTGTGCCAAATGGAAATTGCGGGCGCTGAACAAGCCATCAGCCGATGTCAGATCAAGGGTGAAAACCACCCGCGATTGATTTGGGCCTGTGCCGTCCGCGCGTAGCGCATTTTGCGGATACTCCCGCAGGATCAGAACACCGCCCGGATTGCCACGGCGGCTTTCCACCCCGCCGATGATCGAAATCGCATCAAGCGCGCTGATATCATCTTGCACAAAGCGATGCTGGCTTTGCTGCCCGGCCGCGCCCAGTGACAGGAAATAGCGCCGATCTTCTTCCACGATCACCTGGTCGCCACCGCGCAGCAACGTATCGCGCCGCGGATCGGCAT
>JAQCLA010000056.1 GCA_027592105.1 Pseudomonadota bacterium
AAGAACGAGGAGATCAGAACATGGACTTCTGTCGTTGAAACTGCATCTGCCTAATTTCAACCTTACATTCAGATGATGCCGACCAAGGTCCAAGGCCCACGCCCCTCGAACCAGTTGACGTGAACTGAGCGCCTCGGCCCGGTGACACTTGCCAGAGTGCCTTGGACCTTGGACCCAAACGAAATTACCCAACGAATTTTTTGCGGACCAATCAAACAAGGGCGTTTCTGACGCGAAGGGGGGCTAAATTAGGGGGGTGCCCGCCCCGGTGAGGACCTCGTTTGGAGAGACTAAATGGCCGCAGTAACCCCCAGCCACCAGCCCTGCGCGCCCCGGACCTTGGATCGGGAAGCTTGGACCAAGGCTCTTGATAGCCGACGCAGGATGGCGATCCTGCGGCATGCCTCGAGCGCCGGGTCGGGGGCCTACGCCATGACATGCACTGCGGCGCGCGGTGCGAGAGGCGCAGTTCGTGGACCTCGGACCTCTGGCCAACCCCGGTAGACCACTGGGTAGACCATAACGCACCACTTGCATGATGCTTGTGATCTGCTAACATATTGATATTGCTAATTAGGGCCGCGGACGCAGAGCCTGACCTAGGCATCGAACCTCGCTACCCGCTCCAACCCCTGTTGCAAGTCATGGCAATGCCTTGTGCCTCGCAGCAAGCGTTGCTTGCGATGGGCGATGGTCCATCACCAAAACCTTGCCTTCGCCTTTGCATGGCCCATCTTTCCCCAAGCATATGAAGGCAATGCCGCGTTGAAAAAATCAGCTCTCGATACAACCGATATCCGTATCCTCAGCGCGGTTCAAAGCCACGGGCAATTGAGCAAGACGCGCCTGTCCGAGATCGTCAATATCTCACCCACGCCATGTTGGGCGCGGCTTGACCGGCTCAAGGCGGCGGGTTTGATCCGAGGCTATCACGGGGATATCGCACTCGAGCGGATCTGTGATTTTACGCAAGTCATGGTCACTGTCTCGTTGGCCCAGCACCGCAAGGCCGATTTCGATCGGTTCGAGGCATGGGTGGCCAAACATGACGCGATCACCGAATGCGTCGCCACAGGCGGCGGGATGGATTAAGTGCTGAAGACCATCAGCCCCACGCTCGCCAGCTTCCAAGCGTTGATGCAAGACATGCTCGAGGCTGATCTGGGCGTCGATCGCTACATGACCTATATCGCCACCCGCGTGATCAAGGCGGCCCGCCCGAATATCACCAAGCTCATCGCGACCGGCCCACAGGGCCAAACAGTCTAAGCAAGGCGCGAAAAAAGCCCGAACAGCCCGGCTTTACGACGTTTTTCGGTCCACGCGCGCGCATGTTTCGATCCTAAAAGATCACAGCTTCAACCATGTCCCGGGCAACAAGCCGCGCGGCAATCGAGGATGGCAAATATGCACGCAGATGAGTTCGGCTTTGGAACGCAAATCCGTAAATCGCCCTATTTCGATGCAACGGTGCGCTGGGGCGCCCAGGGGTTTTCGGTCTACAACCACATGTATATCCCGCGCGATTTCGGTGACCCGGAACAGAATTTCTGGAACCTCGTGAATGATGCGATCTTGTGCGATGTCGCCGTCGAACGGCAGGTCGAGATTACCGGGCCCGATGCCGCGCGCTTCGTGCAGATGCTGACCCCCCGCAACCTTTCGAAAATGGCGGTTGGGCAATGCAAATACATCCTGATCACCAATGCCGATGGCGGTATTTTGAACGATCCCATCTTGCTGCGGCTGGCCGAAAACCATTTCTGGATCTCGCTTGCCGATAGCGACATCCTGCTTTGGGCGCAGGGTGTGGCGGTCAATTCCGGGCTTGATGTCCAGATCGGAGAACCCGAGGTGTCGCCGCTGCAGTTGCAAGGGCCAAAATCGGGCGAGATCATGCGCGCGCTTTTCGGCGACAGCATCATGGATCTGAAATATTATTGGCTGCGCGAGATGACATTGGACGGTATTCCCTTGGTCGTATCCCGCACCGGGTGGTCAAGTGAACTTGGCTACGAAATCTATCTGCGCGACAGCAGCTATGGCGACATGCTGTGGGAACGGATCATGGCGACAGGGATGGAATTCGGGCTGAGGCCCGGGCACACCTCGTCGATCCGCCGGATCGAGGGTGGTATGCTCTCTTATCATGCGGATGCCGACATCAAGACCAACCCCTATGAGCTTGGGCTGGACCGTTTGGTCGATCTGGAAATGCAGGCCGATTTCATCGGCAAGTCCGCGCTGACGCGCATCAAGGCCGCAGGCGTGCAGCGCACCCAAGTCGGGATCATCATCGCAAGCGACCCGATCAAAGGGCCCAACACGCGGTTTTGGCCAATCAACCATGCGGGTGAGACCATCGGCAAGGTTACCTCTGCCGTCTATTCCCCCCGGCTGGAGCGCAACATCGCCCTCGCTATGGTCGCCATCGCGCATGCCGACATCGGGACCGAGCTTGAGGTTGTTCTGCCTTCCGGGCCGGTTACGGCCACAGTGGTCGAGCGACCATTTTATGATCCGAAAAAGTCGCTGGCCGCGGCCTGAACCAAGGCGGATCTTGCACCAACCGTCATCACCGCCGCTCAAAATACGCGAAGAAACCCTGAAATTGTTTCTTATTCGCCTCAATTCCGCCGCAAGACAGGAGCATTGTTGAGATCATGGAAACGGTGGGCACCTCCCTTCCCGCCCCTTTCCGACCTCCCTGTCCCTCGTAAGGGCCGCGCTCCCTCCAAGACGCGGCCCTTTTTTTCAGCCGCGCCGGGCCCAGACCACCATGACCGGCACGATCACGGTCAGCGCCAAAAGCCGAAAGACATGATGGGCGGCGACAAAGGCGGGCTCGAGCCCCGTCTCAATGGCGATCGCGGCCATCACTTCGACCCCGCCGGGGGCAAAGGCCAAAAGCAACACCGCAGGCGGCAGCCCTATGAGTTCCGAGGCCAGCACCGCGCCAAGTGCTGCCACGCCACAGGCGATAAAGGTGCAAACAAGCCCCGCCAGGAAGGCGTTGGCCAAGACCGCGCGGTCAACGCCCACAAAACGGGTGCCGATCAACGAACCCATGGCGATAAAGGCCGCCCCGATGACCCATGCAGGCAAGGCGCCGGGTGTCAGGTCGGCACCCTGCCCCACGGCCGACACCGCCATCGCACCCAGCAAAAGCGCCGCCGGGATCTTGAGACGCTTGAACAGCCACCCCAAGGCGATTCCAAGCGGAAAGATCACCGCCAGACCCAAGGGCGCGATCATCCCACGGTCAGCCAATTGCGATGTCCCCTCCACACCCCACACCGCAACCAAGACCGGCACGACAAGGGTCAACAAAAGCACCCGCATGGATTGCACCAAGGCCACGCGCGGCACATCCGCCCCGATATCGGTTGATAGGCTCAGCACATAGCTCAGATGCCCGGGCGTGGCCGAGAGCATCGCGGTCATGCGGTCAAAGCGGAATATCCGCTCCAGCGCGATCAGGGCCAAGATCAACACGAGGATCAAGGTTATCAGCAAAACCGCCAGCGACAGCGGCCATGCCATCGCGGTCGAGATCACCTCGGGGGTGACCGTGCTCCCGATGGAAACGCCGATCAGCAAGAAAACCCCGTCGCGCAAGGCGGGGGGGATGACACAGCGCACCCCCATGATCGTGGCGATGGACACGGCCGAGGCAGGGCCGGTCAACAAGGCGGCAGGAAAGCCGATCACCCAAAACAAAGCCGCCCCCGCCGATCCAATCACCAAGGCCACTACGGCCGCTTGCCAGTCAGGATGGATCGCTTGCACGCCAAAGGCCTCGCGTTGTCATATTCCCGTGCAAGATGTATCCGACCCATCGGCGAATGGAAGCGCGATCAACATTGGCCCAAGTGCCAAGCCCGGCCCGCAATCGGCTTGCACATGGGCAGGCGTCGCGCCACAGAAAGGTGATGCAGTTGGAATATCTCACTCCGATCACGCCCGAGGGGCTGCGGCGCGCGGGCATTGGCGCACCTTGGCGCTTCGGCATGGCCGACCGCGTCCGCTTTAGCGAGTTGGACGCCTTGGGCCATGTCAACAACACCGCTTATTTGCGCTGGTTCGAGAACCTGCGCCTGCCTTACTTGGCCGCGCGCCATGTCACGGACTACGGCCCCGACAGCCCAAAGCTTGTTCTCAAGCGCACCAGCTGTGACTACATGGCCGAGATGTTTCGTGGCATGGATTACATCGTGACGGGCCGCACACGGGCCTTTCGCACGACGTCTTTCACGATGGAATTCGCCGTGTTCCTGCCCAACCAAGATGGGCCAGCGAAACAGATGGCGGCGGGCGAGGCGATCTTGGTCTTGCTCAACCGCGCGGGCGACGGGCGTTTTGCCATTCCACCTGCCGGCTGCCATGCCTTCGTGACCGAAGATGGCGCCGTGGCCGAGCGCGCCTAGGCCCCTGCAAATCCACGCATCATCGCCCGCAAGGGGCGCGCCCCTCACGAACCGCGCACGAAATCAATCAGCTGCCGGGTCGAGCCATCCTTGTCCGCGCCATCGGCCGCGCCTGCCAAGACGGGCTCTAGCGCGGTGGCCAAGACCTTGCCCAGCTCCACCCCCCATTGATCGAAGCTGTTAATCCCAAGGATTACCCCTTCGACAAAGACGCGATGCTCGTAAAGCGCGATGATCTGGCCCAGAACAAAGGGCGTCAGCTTGCGGTAGATCAAGGTGGTCGAGGGGCGATTGCCCGGAAAAACGCGGTGGCGAGCTTGGCACTCCAATTCAGCACCGGACAGCCCCTGCGCGGCCATCAGTTCGCGCGCCGCATCCAAGCTGCGCCCCCGCATCAGCGCCTCGGATTGGGCAAAGCAATTGGCCAAAAGCAGACGATGATGATGGGCCAATTCCGGCTCATGACCTTCGGCGGCAATCAAGAACTCGCATGGGATCACCCGCGTGCCTTGATGGATCAGCTGGTAGAATGCGTGCTGCCCATTGGTGCCGGGCTCACCCCAAACGACGGGGCCGGAATGCTGGTCCAGATCGCTGCCATCCATCGCCACGCGCTTGCCGTTGCTTTCCATCTCAAGCTGTTGAAGATAGGCAGGCAAGCGGGCAAGCCGTTGATCATAGGGCAAAACCGCGCGTGTCGCATGGCCCAAGACCTGGTTGTGCCACACCCCCACAAGCGCCAAGATCACCGGCATATTCTCCGCGATGGGTGCCGTGCGGAAATGGTCATCCATCGCGGATGCACCTTCCAAGAACGCCGCAAATCGCGCAGGTCCGATCGCCAAGACCAGCCCAAGGCCGATTGGCCCCCACAGCGAATAGCGCCCGCCCACCCAATCGGCAAAGCCAAAGACACGATCGGGCGAAATGCCAAAGGCGCTGGTGCGCGCAAGCGCGGTCGAAACGGCCACGAATTGCGCCGCCGGGTCCGCCACGCTCCGCGCCATCCATGCACGCGCGGTTTCGGCGTTGGTCATGGTCTCGATGGTGGTGAAGGTCTTGGAGGCAACGATTACCAAAGTTGTTTTTGGATCAAGCCCTTGCAAGGTGTCGTTGATATGCGCCCCGTCGACGTTCGAGACATAATGCAGCCGTGGCCCATCATGATATGGGGCCAGCGCCAATGTCGCCATCGCGGGCCCAAGATCAGAGCCGCCGATCCCGATATTGACCACATCGGTGTAGCGCCCACCCGCGCCCGTGATTGCACCGCTGCGCACCCCGTCGGCAAAGGCGAAAAGCCGCGCGCGCGTGGCCACGATCTCGGGCAGCACATCTTGGCCATCAACGACAATCGGCCCCGACGGCGCGCGCAGCGCACTATGCAGCACCGCGCGCCACTCGGTCTGGTTGATGGCCGCGCCCTCGAACATGGCGGCGCGACGGCCCTCAAGATCAGTAGCGCGCGCCAGATCGCACAGCAGCGCAAGCGCATCCGCGTCGAGATTGGTTTTCGCGGCATCAAGCATCATATCGCCCAAACGCCATGAGAATTGCTGCGCACGGTCCGGCGCGTCGAAGAGAGACAAGATGCTGCGCGCCTTGGTCTTGGCCGCGTGATCCTTGAGTGCCATCCAGATCGCGTCCATCATCCCTACTCCGCCCAATGCACGACCGCTTGGCCCAAGACACACGCAACAGGCGCCGCAAGCGGCGACAACTGCGCGGCCCGTTCGATGGCCGTACGCTTGGCCGCACCGGTGATCACGATATGGGTCGCAAGTGCCGCGCGCAGCACCGGCGCGGTCAGGGTGATGCGCGGCTCGCCCGCCGCATCGGCCCGCATCACCATCAAGGGCGGCGCGTCATCGGCCAAGGCCGCGGCCAGATTATCGGCACCGGGAAACAGGCTTGCGGTATGCATATCCTCGCCCATGCCGAGCAGCAGCACCGCAATCGGCAAATGCGCTGCCACCCCATCGCAAAGCGCCCCAATCTTATCCTCAGGCGTCGGTGCCTCGTCATAAAGCGGGATGAGGGTTGCGGGCTTTGCCTTTGATATCAAGAGACGTTTCTTGATCAAAGCGGTGTTGGAACGCGGGCTATCCTCGGGCACCCAACGCTCGTCATTCAAGACAATGGCGACCCGGTTCCAATCCAGATCTTGGGCCGCCAGCACGTCGAAAATCGGCCCCGGCGTCGTGCCGCCCGGTACCGAAAAGGTCACGCGCTCTTGGCTGCGCAGCGCCATTGCCAGATCCCCGGTCAGCCGGTCGGCCAAGGCCAGCATCATCATCTCGCGGTCGGGATAGGCGATGAACTCCATCTCAAATATCCTGCCAGCGGCGACCATCTTGATGCATCAAGATCGCGGCATCTTCGGGTCCGGTGCTGCCCGCAGCATAAGGCAAGGGGCGCGCACCCTGCGCCTCCCATGCGGCGATGATCGGGTCGGTCCAGCCCCAAGCGGCCTCGACCTCGTCGCCGCGCATGAACAGCGTCTGGTTGCCCCGGATCACATCCATGATCAGCCGCTCATAGGCGTCGGGCACATCAGCGGCCTCTGGCCCCAAAGCCTCGGCGAAGCTCATGTCGAGCGGCACATCGATCAGACGCATGCCCCCCGGCCCCGGTTCCTTGATCGTGACGCGCAGATCGATCCCCTCATCGGGCTGCAAGCGGATCGACAGCACATTGGCCCGCCGCCCGGCATCGGCATCGAAAATCGAGTGGGGCGGTGTTTTGAAATGGATCACGATCTCGGATTTGCGCGCCTTCATCCGTTTGCCGGTGCGCAGGTAAAAGGGCGTGCCGTTCCAACGCCAATTGGCGATTTGCAGCTTCATCGCGATGAAGCTTTCCGTGCGGCTGGCGGCGTTCTCGACATCATCCAGATAGGATGGCTTGGCGCCTGCCTGATATTGACCACGCACGATATGCTTGAGCGCCACGGGCTCCAAGGCACGGATCACTTTGAGCTTTTCGTCGCGCACGGCGTCGGGCTCGAACCGCGCGGGTGGCTCCATCGCGGTGAGGCACAAGAGCTGCATGAGATGGTTCTGCACCATGTCCCGCATCGCCCCGGATTTGTCGTAATAGGCCCCGCGGCCGCCCACACCCACCTCTTCGGCGACCGTGATCTGCACATGATCGACATATTGCGCATTCCACAGCGGCTCGAACAGCGTATTGCCGAAACGCACCGCCATCAGGTTTTGGACGGTCTCTTTGCCCAAGTAGTGGTCGATGCGGTAAATCTGTGTCTCGTTGAAATGCGCGGCCAGCGTCGCATTGAGCGCGCGCGCCGTCTCGCGGTCGCGGCCAAAGGGTTTTTCAACAACAATCCGAGCATCTTGGCGCGCGATCTTGAAGTGATGCAGCCGCTCGGCCAGCGCTCCGAACAAGCTGGGCGCGACCGAGAAATAAAACGCCTGCACCACATCGGGGCGCATCATCTGGGCCAATTCGGCCCAGCCACCCTCGCCCATCGCATCCACCGCGACATAGCGCAGCCGCGCGCAAAAGGCGGCAATGCTCTCGGCGTCGCGCTTGGTTGTGGGCAGAAATGTCTCGATCGCCTCGATGACCTGCGCGACAAAGGCAGCGCTGTCTTGTTCGGTGCGCGCAGCCCCGATGATACTCGCATCAGGCAGCATTTGACCGTCACAAAACCGCCGGTAAAGCCCGGGCAAAATCTTGCGCCGCGCCAGATCACCGGTGGCACCGAAAATCACAAGGTCGAATGGCTCGACCGGGATAACACGCGAAACCATTTTTGCCTTTCCACCTTAGCAAAATCAGCGCCGTTAGCGCTAACGGACCTTCGTGCCCCGGCAATATACGCAGCCGCCGCGCAAGTCCAGCAAAAGCGGCGCATGCGCCGTCATGGCTGCATGGCGCAGAGCAATTCGAACATCACCGAGGCGCCCAACCATGCGGTGATGCCCCCGTTGTCGAAAGGCGGCGAGACCTCGACCAGATCGGCACCGATGATATCCAGCCCGCGCAGCGCGCGCACGCATTGGATCGCCTCGAAACTGGTGGGCCCGCCCACCTCGGGCGTGCCGGTGCCGGGCGCATAGGCGGGATCGACGAAATCGATGTCAAAGCTCACATATGTGGGGCCGGTTCCGACAATTTCGCGCGCGATCTGCATGACCTTTGTCCAGCCAAGGTCCATACATTCCTCGATCGGCATGATCCGCACACCCCGTTCGATCCCGTAATCGAAATCCGAGGTGTTGTAGGATGTGCCGCGCATCCCCGCCATCACGCAGCGTGTGGGGTCAAGACAGCCCTCTTCGATCGCTTGGCGAAACGGGTTGCCATGGGTCAGGGTGCGGCCGCCGAAATAGGGCGGGTAAAGGTCGGTATGACTGTCGAGCAGCACCAGCCCAAAGGGCGCACCGCGCGCCGCCCGCAATGCACGCAGCACCGTCAGCGTGCATAAGTGATCGCCGCCCACCATAAAGGGGCGGATGTCTTGCGCCAGCACACCCGCGACAAAGCTCTGCGCATTGCCCAAGGCCTCGTCTTGGTCAACCGGGCTCATCGCGACATCGCCCAGATCGGCGATGCGCGCGGCTTTGAACGGCTCTTGCGCCGTGGCGCGGTTGCGCTCGCGGATCATGGTCGAGGCATCGCGCAAAGCGCGCGGCCCATGCCGCGCACCGGGCCTGTTCGATGTCGCCCCATCCCAAGGCAGGCCGAATATTCCGATATCCACATCGGCGCGACGCGGGTGATCAGCGGGCAGATAGGGCAACCGCATGAAACTCGGCACACCGGCATAGCGCGGCAGATCGGTGCCAGATGGCGGCTGAAAGAAGGGATCAGACATGGATGTCGCTTTCAAAAAGGGCTGGGCGCGATGTTACCGGGCCAAGATGGCCCTGTCACGCGGCGTGACCCTGACCGCCCGGAATAAACGCAAGCCAAGCCAAAGGCGGCGATCACGCCTCCAGTTCGCTGTCCCAATACAGAAAGTCGAGCCAGCTCTCATGCAAATGATTGGGCGGAAAGCGCCGGCCCATATTGCGCAATTCCTCGGCCCCCGGTTGGCGCGGCGGTTTGCGCAAGCTCAGCCCCGATTGGCGGAGGCTTTTGGCACCTTTGCGCAGGTTGCAGCGCGAACAGGCGGCCACGACATTTTCCCAGCTTGTCACGCCGCCGCGCGCGCGCGGCACCACATGATCAAAGGTCAAATCGCCCCTCGATCCGCAGTATTGGCACGAGAATTCGTCCCTCAAAAAAAGATTAAAGCGCGTGAAGGCCACGCGCTTTTGCGGTTTGACGTAATCCTTCAGCACGACGACCGAAGGTATTCGGATCTCGGTCGAGGGGGATCTTACCACCTCGTCATACTCGGCAACGATATCGACCCGGTCGAGCCACGCGGCCTTCACCGCCTCCTGCCAAGGCCACAGCGACAGGGGATAGTAGCTCAAGGGGCGGTAATCGGCGTTCAGCACCAGCGCGGGGTGGCTTTTCAACGACCCCGGCGCGCGTACGAACTGGGTTCTGAAATCGATCTGTATATCCGCGTCCATCGGCTTATACGCCTCCACCCTGCTTGCCCGATCAGCGAGCACCAGAGCGGGCACCCCGCCCCAGCTATAAGCACACTATATATAGGCTGCGATACAGGGCAAGCCTAACAATATGCTGTGTTTGTCGCGCAAACGCCTAGACCGAAAAGCTGACAGTTTCGTGACACAAGGGCTTAATCAGCACCGCCTCCACGCTCTTGCCCGAGTACTTGGCGCAGAAATGCCAGTGCGACCGATAGCCCATCGGGCGCGATGCCATGGCCCGTGCCGCGCATCACATGGGCATAGACCTCCTTGAAGCCTGCAGCCTCAAGCGCCTCGGCGGCTTCAGGCATGGCTTGGGGCGGCACAACCTCATCGGCGTCACCATGGATCAGCAGGATCGGCGGGCGCACCACCACCTCGTCGATCAGCGCCTCGGGGACCAAAAGCCGCCCTGAAAACCCAACCACCCCGGCCAGCCCATCCTCGCGCCGGGGGGCCACATGCAGGCTCATCATCGTGCCTTGGCTAAAGCCCACAAGCGCCACCTGTTCGGGCAGCATGTCATGATCGACCATCACCCGGTCAAGAAAAGCGTTCAGATCGGCACTGGCGCGCGCGAGCCCTGCGGCGGCCTCCTCCTCGGAGGAGCCGTCAAGCCATGGGATCGGGAACCATTGAAACCCCATCGGGTTCATCGCCGAGCGTTCCGGCGCATTGGGGGCCAGAAACATCGTATCGAGCAAATGCGGGCCAAGCGGTTCGGCCAACCCCAACAGGTCGGCCCCATCGGCCCCATAGCCGTGCAGAAAAATCACCATGCTGTCGGGCTCACCCGATTGCGCCGGCACCGTGCCGTAATCCAATACCCGCGTCACGCGATGCCCTCCCCCTTGGTTGCGATCCGGTAGTAGGCCCAAAGCGCGCGCGCGGCAACAGCACGTGCAGGGGCCCAATCTTGCGCCATGCGCCTGAGTACGGCCTCGCTTGGCCGCGCAGGTAGCGCAAACGCGCGCGCCGCCGCCACCTGCAACGCCAGATCACCGGCGGCAAATACATCAGCATGGCCAAGCGCGAAACAGGCATAGATTTCAGAAGTCCATCGGCCAATGCCGGGCAAACCCGTCAGCTGTTCGACCACCGCCGCTGTCGGCATATCGCGCAAGCTTGCGTAATCCAGATCGGCCCCGGCCAAGGTGCGCGCATAAGCGACTTTGGGCCGCGACAGGCCGGCTGCGCGCAAATCCGTGTCGCTTGCGGCCAAGATCGCACCTTGCTGTGTCAGCCCGCCGGCCACCATACGCGCCCAAATCGCGGATGCCGCCGCGGTCGAGATCTGTTGGCCCACAATAGCGGCCAAAAGCGCGCCGAACCCATCCGGCTGCCTGCGCAGCGGCAAGGGGCCTGTTGCCGCAAGGATCGGGGCAAAACGCGCATCACAGGCGATCAACACCGCTTGGCCCGCGGCAAGATCTGCTTCGGTCTCGATCCTTGCAGGCATCTGGCACATCGCGCTTTTCTTCATCTTTCCCCAAATGGGCAAATCCCGCTCTCAGTTGCCACCCAGCCCCTCTGGACGGAGAATAGCAAAGGCGCTAGGCAAACTGCATGACAATGACAAACACCGCCC